>JASFUV010000143.1:0-4509 GCA_050050155.1 Acidimicrobiia bacterium
GACGGGGACGATCCGCTCGTCATCGACGGCTACAACCAGGCGGACCGCTTCGAGCTGACGGAGATCATCGACGCCGGCGACGGCGGCGAGCACGTCCTGGCGATCGTCAACACCGCCGACCGTGACGCCGACGCCACCGGGACGGTCCTGTCGATCGGACAGACCGAGGTGCTGCCGGCGCCGCGGGTGAGCAGCCTGGGCACCATCCTCGGGTTGCTGCTCGTGATCGAGGTCGTTGGGCTCGCCCTCGCTTCGCTCTTCGGGCGCTCGCTGCTGGGAGGCCTCGCCGACACGATGAGCACCAAGCGCACCATCATCCTGTCGCTCATCGTCTACTCGGCGGTGGCGGTGTGGGGGTTCGTGCTCGATACCGTCATCGAGTTCTGGTACCTGGCATGGATGGTGGCGATCGTCCAGGGAGGCTCGCAGGCCCTGAGTCGCAGTCTTTACGCCTCGATGTCGCCCACCACCGAGTCGGGGGAGTTCTTCGGGTTCTTCTCGGTGATGTCGAAGGTGTCGGCCATCATCGGGCCGCTGGTGTTCGCCCTGGCGGTGGCGCTGTTCGGCAGCAGCCGCCCCGCGGTGCTCAGCATCATCGTCTTCTTCCTGGTGGGCATCGTCCTGCTGATGCGTGTCGACGTCGACGAGGGCCGTCGCGCCGCCCAAGAAGCCGATCGCGAGGCGGCCGCCGCCCACCTGGTGCGCGGCGACTGACCCCCCAATGCACCCAACCCAGGGTTGAGAGGCCGCAAGACCGTGATCTGTGGCCCACGGTTCGTGGGGGACTGTGGGCTGTCAGGCTGCATTTCCGTGACGGGGAGCCCAGGGTTGAGAGGCCGCAAGACCGTGATCTGTGGCCCACGGTTCGGGTTGAACCGTGGGCTGTACGGCCGCATTTCCGTGTACTGGAGCCCTGGGTTGGGTGCATGGGGCGGGTAGCGTGGGGGCGATGCGACGGTTCGTGGTGCTCGCGGTGGTGGTGGTGGTGATGGGGGCGGCGTGTTCCGAGGAGGCGCCGGCACCCCCGACAACCAGCCACGCCACGCCCCGCGCCGCCACTTCGACCACCGTGCCCGTCGACACCACCACGACCACGATGGCGGAGGGCGCCGCCTCCACCACGACCGCCCCGGCGTCCACGACCACCCGCCCACTCGCCGACCTCGAGCTGGCCTTGGAGGAAGTCGCTTCCGGATTCGGCCAGCCGGTGTTCGTCACCGCGCCGCCCGACGATCCCCGCCTCTTCGTCGTCGACCAACCCGGGGTGATCTGGGTGATCGACGGCGGTGATCCCACGCCGTTCCTCGACATCCGCGACGACGTCGCCTTCAACGGCGAGCAGGGCCTGCTCAGCGTGGCGTTCCATCCCGACTACGCCACCAACGGGCGCTTCTACGTCGACTTCACCGACATCCACGGCGACACCGCCATCGTCGAGTTCACGGTGTCCGACGATCCCAATCGGGCCGATCCCGACTCGGCCCGGCTCGTGCTCTCGATCGACCAGCCTCGCGCCAACCACAACGGCGGGTTGGTCGCCTTCGGGCCCGACGGCGCCCTCTGGATCGGGATGGGCGACGGAGGCGGCGCCGGCGACCCGTTCGGGAACGGCCAGAGTCCCGACACCCTCCTCGGGGCCCTGCTCCGCATCGAGGTCGGGCCCGACTTCGAGAGCTACGGCATCCCGCCCGGCAACCCCGGATCCCAGAACGCCGCCTGGGCGCCCGAGGTGTGGGCGACGGGCCTGCGGAACCCGTGGCGCTACGCCTTCGACGACGGGCTGCTCTACGTCGCCGACGTCGGGCAGGACAGGATCGAGGAGATCGACGTCGTCGATGCCGCCGAGCCCGGCCTCGACTTCGGGTGGTCGCTGATGGAGGGGGACGCCTGCTACCAGGGGGACTGCGACCCCGCGGGCCTGGTGCTCCCCGCCCACACCTACACCCACGACGAGGGGTGCTCGATCACCGGCGGATCCGTGTACCGGGGCGCCGCCATCCCGGAGCTGGCAGGCCAGTACTTCTACGCCGACTACTGCGGGGGATGGATCCGCAGCCTGCAACCCGGCGACGGGGACCCGGAGGTCCACCAGTGGTTCGATCCGGGAGAGGTCACCGCTCCCACCTCGTTCGGGCTCGACGCCGAAGGGGAGCTGTACGTCACCAGCGCCGCGGGAACCGTGTACCGGCTGGTGGGCGCCGACCGGTGACCGGGCGCCTACTCGGCGTCGATCGTTGCCCTGAACGCGGCGGCCTCGGAGCGGCGTGTCATCTCGAGCTTGCGCAGCACCGTCGACACGTAGTTCTTGACGGTCTTCTCCGCCAGTGCCAGCTGGCGCGCGATCTGCCGGTTGGTGAGCCCCTCTGCGATGAGGGCGAGGACCCTCCGCTCCTGCGGGGAGAGGCGATCGAGGCGGCTGAGGTCGGTGGAGGTGGCGCGGCCGGCCTCCAGGGCGGCCTCCGCCTTCGGATCGAGGACGACGCCCCCGGCCGCCGCGGTGCGCACCGCGTCCCGCAGCACACCGAGATCCATGCGCTTCAGCACGTAGCCGGACGCTCCGGCGTCGAGGGCCCCCTCCAGCAAGGTGGTGTCGGCGAAGGCGGTGAACATCACCACTCGGGTCTCGGGGTGCTGCTCGCGGATCGTGCGGCAGGCGTCGATGCCGGAACCGTCGGCGAGCTGCACGTCCATGACGACCACGTCAGGGCGGTCGCGCCCAACACTCTCGATTGCGTCCTGGACCGAGCCCGTCTCACCCACCACCAAGAGGCCGCTACTGCCGGACATGAACGAGACGATGCCGGTACGGACGACCTCATGGTCGTCGACGATGAGCACGCGAATCGGGGAGGCCATCCGCAGACCTTAGCGGTGCCGTAGACCTGCTCCCTGCAGGCGGGGAGCCGCGCCGCTACGCCTCGTCCCAGTCCTCCGGCGGGAGTTTGCGATCCTGCTCGGCGGCACGCCGCGCCATGTAGGCGGCCGCCTCGCTCCGGTTGCGGAGACCGAGCTTGGCGAGCAGCTTGGAGACATAGTTCTTCACCGTCTTCTCGGCGAGGAAGATGCTGTCGGCGATCTCCCGGTTGGTGAGCCCGGAGGCGATCAGCTCCAGGATCCGGGTCTCCCGCTCCGACAACTCGGCGAAGACCGGGTCGCCGTCGGCCGAGCCCCTGATCTGGCGGAAGAGCCGTTCGGTGACGGTGGGGTCGATGACCGACCCGCCGGCGCCGACCCGCAGCACGGCGTCGACGATGCGCTCCCCGTCGACCTGCTTGATGAGGTACCCGGACGCCCCGGCGATGATCGCCTCGTGGATCGTCTCCTCGTCGACGTGGGAGGAGAGCATGAGGACCCGCACGTCGGGGAACCGCTCGAGAATGGCGCGGCAGGCGGCGACGCCGCTCATGTCGGGGAGGCGGACATCCATCACGACCACATCGGGGGAGTCGTATCCGACGCGGCGGATGGCGGACGCCGCGTCTTCGGCCTCGCCCGCCACCTCGATGTCGGGGTGGGAGCCGAACAGGGCGCGGAGTCCTTGACGTACGACCTGATGATCATCGACGAGCAGCACACGCATGTTGGTTCCTCCACGCCCAACGGTCACGCGTTGGTGACCCTGGTCGCCTCCCCACGGTACCGTGCCTCTCACGCCGTCCCACGGTGTCGGCCGCCCCCATTCCGAGGGCCGTTCGGCCCCCCTGGGTTCGAACGCCGGGTATCGTCTTGCCCGTGGAACGTGCCTCCCTGGACCCGGATCGCTTCGCTCGCCTCTTCGACGCCGCCGTCAACGTGTCGGAGAAGGGGGAGCTGCGCGGTCTCCTCCAGACCATCGTCGACACCGCCATGAAGCTCACCGAGGCCCGCTACGGGGCGCTGGGTGTCATCGGATCCAACGGGTTCCTGGTCGAGTTCATCCACCGTGGCGTCGAGCCCCACCGGGCCGGCCTCATCGGTCATCCGCCGCTGGGGCTGGGGGTGCTGGGCACCGTGATCAAAGGCGACACGGTGCGGGCCGATGAGGTGGAGCAGCGCCCCGACTCTGCCGGGTTCCCCGAGCACCATCCCCAGATGAACTCGTTCCTCGGGGTCCCGGTGCGGACCGGCAGCGACGTGTTCGGCAACCTCTACCTCGCCAACAAGGAAGGTGGGTTCAGCGAGGAGGATGAGGAGATGATCTCCAGCCTCGCCCTCATCGGTGGCTGCGCGGTCGCCAACGCCCGGATCCATGCCCGGTTGCGGGAGGTGGCGGTGGCCGAGGACCGGGCCCGCATCGCCCGCGACGTCCACGACGACATCATCCAGGACCTGTTCGCGGTGGGGCTGTCGCTGCAGGGTCTCGCCCAGGGGATCGAGGACCCCGAGATCAAGGAGGCGGTGCTGACCCAGGTGGGCCGGGTCGACGCCTCGATCAGCTCGCTGCGGCGATTCATCTTCGACCTGCGGAGCGCTCCCGGCCTCACCCGCGACCTCGAGATGGAGGTCACCGACCTGGTGGAAGAGCTCGCC
>JASFUV010000144.1:0-4505 GCA_050050155.1 Acidimicrobiia bacterium
CGGGCCTCGCACAACCCGGTCTCAGGCCTCGGTGTCCTCCGTCGCCGGTTCGTCGGCGCCCGCCTCCGACTCCTCCGCGGCCTCGTCCTTCGGCTCCTCCTCCAGGAGGCCCACCTCGCGGAACACCCGATCCTGGAGCTGCATCGCCAGCTCCGGGTTCTCCCGCAAGAACTCCTTGGCGTTCTCCCTGCCCTGCCCGAGCTGGTCCCCGTCGAAGGTGTACCAGGCGCCGGCCTTGCGAACGATGCCGTGCTCGACCGCCACGTCGATGAGGCTTCCCTCCCGGGAGATGCCCTGGCCGAACATGATGTCGAACTCGGCGAGACGGAACGGCGGGGCGACCTTGTTCTTCACGATCTTGGCCCGCACCCGGTTTCCGATGTTGTCGGTCCCCTGCTTGATCGCCTCGATGCGGCGGATGTCGATCCGCACGCTGGCGTAGAACTTGAGCGCGCGGCCGCCCGGCGTCGTCTCCGGCGACCCGAACATCACCCCCACCTTCTCACGCAGCTGGTTGATGAAGACGGCGGTGGTGTCGGAACGGTTGATGGTGCCCGCCAGCTTGCGCAGCGCCTGGGACATGAGCCGGGCCTGGAGGCCGACATGGGTGTCGCCCATGTCCCCCTCCAGCTCGGCCCGCGGCACCAGCGCCGCCACCGAGTCGACCACCACCACGTCGAGGGCGCCGGAGCGGATCAGCATGTCGGCGATCTCGAGCGCCTGCTCGCCGGTGTCGGGCTGGGAGATGAGCAGCTCGTCGGTGTCTACCCCCAGCGCCTTGGCGTACACCGGGTCGAGGGCATGCTCGGCGTCGATGAACGCCGCCACGCCGCCGTTGCGCTGCGCCTCGGCGACCACGTGGAGGGCCAGCGAGGTCTTGCCGCTGCTCTCCGGGCCGAAGATCTCCACGATGCGGCCCCGGGGAACGCCGCCGATGCCCAACGCCAGATCGAGGGAGAGGGCGCCGGTGGGGATGGCGCGGACGTTCTTCACGCCGCCGTCGCTCAGTTTCATGATGGCGCCCTTGCCGAATTGCCGCTCGATCTGCGACATCGCCATCTCGAGGTTCTTGTCGCGTTCCACTGGGGCTCCCTTCGAGTTCTTCATCGGCTGCAACGTAGCGCTCACCTGTGACAGAACTACAGACGTGTAATCCTACTGCGCACTCGCGCCATACTCTAGGCGAACACCTGTTCGGTGTCGAGGATCCGGGACCTCACAACGAGACCCGGTCGACCACCTCGTACGTCGCCCCGCCGTGCCCCAGCCGACTCCGGAAGAACGTCACCGCCCCCACCTCCATGAAGACGTCGAATGGAGGGAACCGCCCAACCAGATCGGTGACGTTCACCGCAGGGCGGACCCGCGCCAGCGTGAGGTGAGGATGGAACGGCCGCTCCTCGGGCGCGAACCCGGTCGCCGTCGCCGCCTCCTCGGCGGCCGTGGCGAGCCGCTCCAGGCCCTCCACCCCGGAGCGCACCCCCAGCCACAGCACGGTCGCCCGCCGCTCCTTGGGGAACGCCCCGAGACCGGCGAACCGGATCCGGAACGGCGACCCCAGATCGGCGTCGTCGAGGGCCTGCAGGATCCGGTCCCGCTGCACCCCGGTGGTCCAGCCGAGGAACCGCAGGGTGAGATGCCAGTTCTCCGGCGGGACGGCACGGCCGGGGAGGTCCGCCCCGTCGAGGAAGGCGGCCAGCAGGCGGCGCACCGGCTCGTCGAGCGCGACCGCGAGAAACATGCGTTCCCGGTCGGTCACTCCGCAGTCTCCCGCCGCTCCCAGTGGGTGTCACCGCTCCCCCACCACGCCCCGGTCACCGCCAGCCTCGCCAGCTGCAGCGCGGCCGTCGTCGCATACACCCGCACCCGTTCCCGGTCCCCGGGGAAGTGCAGCGACCGGGCCCGCGTCCCCTCCGGAGTCCGGACCGCCACCACCATCGTTCCCACCGGGCGCTCCTGCGGCTCCGGACCGGCCGACCCGGTGACCGCAACCGCCACCTCCGTCCCGAACAGGACGGCGGCCCGGTCCGCCATGGCGCACGCGGTCGCCTCGCTGACGACACCATGGTGGGCGACGACGTCCTCGGGCACGCCGAGCACACCGGTCTTGACGTCGTCCTGGTAGGCGACCACCCCGCCGCGGAACGTCCGCGACGCGCCCGCCACCGAGGTGAGGCGGGCCGCCACCATCCCGGCGGTTGCCGACTCGGCCGTGGCCAGCGACCACCCGCGGCGCTCCACCTCACCCAGGACGATCCGTTCCACCGTGTCGTCGTCGGTCCCGAACACCTGCGACCCGAGCCGCGCCTTCACCTCGGCCTCGACCGGGGCGATGAGCTCGTCCGCCACCTCGCGCGACGCCGCCTTCGCGGTCAGGCGCACCTTGATCTCGCCCGACGACGCCAGGAACGCCAACGTCGGGTTGGACGACGCCTCGTAGAGATCGGCAACGATCTCGGCGATGCGGGACTCGGACCCGCCCCAGGTGCGGATGAGGCGGCTCACCACCACCGCCCCCTCCCCCGCCTCTGCCCGCAGGAACGGGAGGATGTCGTCGTCGAGCATCGGCATCATCTCGGCGGGGACGCCCGGCACCGCGAACACCCAGGCCTCCCCGATCCGCATCCGGATCCCGGGGGCGGTGCCCTTGGCGTTGGGGAGCAGCGTCGCCCCCTCGGGGTACTGCGCCTGGCGGAGATTCGACTCCGGCATGGCGCGGCCCCGTTCCTCCCAGCGACGTCGCAGCGCCGCGGCGTGCTCGTCGCTGAAGGCCATGGGGACGCCGGCGGCGACGCACAGCGCCTCCCGGGTGAGGTCGTCCTGGGTGGGGCCGATGCCGCCGGTGATGATGAGGGCCCCGGCCCGGCTCGTGGCGAGGCGGACGGCGGCGGCGATCCGCTCCACGTTGTCGCCAACCACCCCCTGGTGGTAGTGGTCGAGCCCCGCCTCGGCGAGCCGGGCCCCGATGGTGGCGGCGTTCGTGTTGACGATCTGACCCAACAGCAGCTCGGTGCCGACCGCGAGCACTTCGACGATCATGCCGCCCCCCGCACCCGGGCCGCCAGGTCGGTGCCGTAGGCGCCGGTGATCTCCGCCTGCACCCACTCGCCGGGGCTCCCGCCGTCGAGAAGCACCACCCCGTCGATCTCGGGCGCCTCCCGGTAGGACCGACCCACCGCCTGCCCGTCCTCCACCTGGTCGACGAGGATCTCGAGCACCCGCCCCACCTGGGCGGCGTTGCGGCGAGCCGTGATGTCGTCCTGGAGCGCCTGGAGGTGACGGAGCCGCTCCGCCTTCTCCCCCTCCGGGACCTGCCCGTCCATCTCCGCCGCCGGGGTGCCGTCCTCCGGCGAGTACGGGAAGAGCCCCACCCAATCGAGGGCGGCCTCCTCCAGGAACCCGGCGAGCTCGTCGACGTCGTCGTCCGTCTCCCCGGGGAACCCGACGATGAACGACGACCGCAGCGCCGCCTGTGGCGCCTCCCGCCGGATCCCGGCGATGAGGTCGAGGTGGCGGTCACCGCCGCCGGGCCGCTTCATCGCCCGCAGCAGCCGCGCCGAGGCGTGCTGGAGCGACAGGTCGAAGTAGTCGACGATCACGGGGCTGGCGGCCATGGCGGCGACCAGGGCGTCGCTGATCTCCCGGGGATACAGGTAGTAGAGGCGGAGGCGGCGCAGCCCTTCGACGTCGCCGACGAACCCGAGCAACTCCCGCAGCCCGCCGGGCGCGCCGATGTCACGACCGTAGCTGGCGAGGTCCTGGGCGACGAGCACGATCTCGCCCACCCCGGCATCGGTGAGCGCCGCGATCTCGTCGCGGATGTTGGCGGGGGTGCGGGACCGTTGCCGGCCCCGGAACTGCGGGATGGCGCAGAAGGTGCATGGCTTGTCGCACCCCTCCGCCACCTTGACGTAGGCGTACGGCGTGGTGGGGGTGGGGCGCCGCACCTGGTACAGGATGTCCATGCGGGAACGGGGCGCGGGCCGGATCCGCAGCGGGGTCCATCCGGTGAGGGCGTCGAGACGGTCCACCAGCTCCGGGTACCGATCGAGGCCCACCACCGCATCGGCCTCCGGCAGCGCCTCCTCCAGCTCCCGCTCGTAGCGCTGGGCCATGCACCCCATCACCACCAGCTTGGCGCCGTCGCGGCGGGCCGCGGCGAGCTGCATGATGGTGTCGATCGACTCCCGCCGGGCCGCCTCGACGAAGGCGCACGTGTTCACCATCACCACGTCGGCGGACTCGGGCGTCTCGGCCGTCCGGTACCCGGCGTCGTCGACCATGGCGGAGACCTTGGCGGAATCGACCTCGTTCTTGGCGCAGCCGAGCGTCGTCAGCCAGACCGTTGGTGCGGTGCGGGACATGGCCGCGAGTCTACGGGCCCGCCACCACGCGGTTTGGCGGTCGGGGGCGTCAGGTCAGGGAGTGGTAGTGGCCGCGGAAATAGACGAGCGGATCGTCGATGTCGCCGAGCTCCAGCTTGTCGATCACACCCTCGGCCACTA
>JASFUV010000145.1:0-4473 GCA_050050155.1 Acidimicrobiia bacterium
GGGGACGGGTCAGGGCCAGGGCCAGGGTCAGGGAGGAGGCGGCGGTGGGTCCGGCAGCGGGGCCAACAACCCGAACCCGGTGAACGGCGGGACCGGCACCGGCAACGGCGTCTTCCCCGGCCAGGGCAACAACGACGTGGTCAGGGAACCGGAACGAGGCGAGGTCCTCGACCCCGCCGGATTCCAGCGGGGAGCGCAGGAGCGCGTCGACTTCTCCACCAGTGACCCCACCGGAGAGGTGCAGGGCAGGACCACCGGCGACGGGCTGCGCAACGTGCCGCTCGTCCCCTATACGGAACGGATCGCCGAGTACCGGAACCAGGCACTCGACGCACTCGACAGGATGTCGGTTCCCGGCAGCCTGCAGGACATCGTACGCGACTACTTCACGGAGCTCGGTTCATGACACCAGAGGAATTCGCCGCCCAGATCGAGGCCATCGAACAGGAGATCGCCACCGTCATCGTCGGCCAGAAGGAGCTGGTCCGCGCCGTGATCCTCGGCATGCTCTGTGAGGGTCACGTGCTGCTCGAAGGGGTGCCCGGCCTCGGTAAGACACTGCTGTTGCGCACGCTGGGCGAAGCCCTCAGCGTCGATTTCGGCCGCGTCCAGTTCACCCCTGACCTCATGCCGGCCGACATCGTCGGCACCAACGTGCTGCAGGAGGGAACGTTCCGCTTCCACCGCGGCCCCGTGTTCGCCAACGTCGTCCTCGCCGACGAGATCAACCGGGCCACCCCGAAGACGCAGTCGGCGATGCTGGAGGCGATGCAGGAACGGCGGGTCACCCTCGGAGGGGCGACCCACGATCTTCCCCGTCCCTTCTTCGTGATGGCGACCCAGAATCCCCTCGAGATGGAGGGCACCTACCCGCTCCCCGAGGCGCAGCTCGACCGGTTCCTGTTCAAGGTCATGGTCCCGTTCCCGTCCACCGACGACCTGGTGGCCATCCTGCAGCGCACCACCACCGAGGAGAGCCCGGTGGTCTCGCCGCTGGCGGGGGTCGATGCCCTGCTGGCGATGGTCGAGATGGTGCGGCGAGTCCCCGCCGCCACCCACCTCCTCCGGTACGCGGCGACGCTGGTGGGGGCCACCCACCCCGAGGGGGCGGGCGCCCTCGACACCGTGAAGCGCTACGTGCGGTATGGGGCGAGCCCGCGCGGCGCCCAGGCGATGGTGCTCGGCGGCAAGGCGCTGGCCCTCGTCGAGGGGCGCCTCAACCTGTCCGGTGAGGACATCCGGACCGTGGCGCCGCTTGCGCTGCGCCACCGTCTCGTCCTCGGCTACGAGGCAGTGGCCGACGGGATCGGCGCCGACGACGTGATCGACGAGATCCTCGCCGCCCATCCCGCTCCCCGTCCCGAGGACTGATGCTGCTCGACGCCGCATTCCGGGCCCGCCTCGAGCGCCTGGCCCTCGTCGGCACCCGCCGGGTGCGCGGCGTGTGGAGCGGGCGGCACCGGTCGGTGCGGCTGGGGGAGAGCCTCGACTTCGCCGACTACCGCGAGTACCACCCCGGCGACGACTTCCGGCGCATCGACTACAACCTGTGGGCCCGGCTCGGCGTCGTGCTGGTGCGTCTCTTCGAGGCCGAGGACGAGATGCCGCTCCAGATCGTCGTCGACACCTCCGCCTCGATGGACTTCGACGGCAAGTTCGAGACGGCGCAGCGGCTCGCCGCCATGATCGCCTACCTCGGTCTCGCCGCCGGCGAGCGGGTTCGCCTGGTGACGGTTCCGGCTCCGGGGCGGCCTGCCCTGCGCGGCCCATGGGCCCGCCACCTCGGGTCGTGGCGACGCCTCGAGACGTGGCTGGAGGACCTCGCATGCGAGGGCGGCACCGACCTGCCGGGAGCGGCCCGGCTGCTGGCCGCCCCCGGGGCCCATCGCGGCCCCGTGGTGCTCATCAGCGACCTGCTCGCCCCGGGCTGGGACCAGGCGATCGACCTGCTGGGAACGGTGGGCGGCGGGGTCGTTGCCCAGGTCGTGAGCCCCACCGAGCTGGAGCCCGAACTCACCGGTGACCTGTCGCTGCGTGACGTCGAGACCGGAGCGGAGGTCCCGGTATCGGTGACCGACGCCGCCATGGCCCGCTACCGGGAACGCCTCGACGGATTCGTGGCGGAGGCCGCGCTTCGGGCCCGCCGGGTACGGATGGATCACGTCACGGTCGTGGCGCGTCCCGGAGCGCTGGAAGCGACGCTGGGCGCCCTCGTGGCGAGCGGGGTGGTGCGGTGAGCCTGCTGGCCCCCGCCGCGCTCGGGCTCTTCGCCCTCTCCGTCCCCCTCACCGTGCTGTACATGCTGCGCTCGCGGCGGCAGCGGGTCGACGTTCCCAGCACCCGCCTCTGGGAGGGGGAGCAGGAATTCGTCTCGGCGGCGCTGCCCTGGCAGCGGCTCAAGATCACCGCGGCCCTGGTCCTGCAGCTCCTGGCGCTGGCGGCCTTCGCCCTGCTGCTGGCCCGACCCTCCTACGAGGAGGCGACCCTGCTCGGGCCCCACACCGTGCTCGTGATCGATACCTCGGGATCGATGGCGTTCGCCGGACGGCTCGAAGCCGCCAAGGAGGAAGCCCGCTCCCTGGTGGCCGACGCCTCCGACGCCCAACTGGTCTCGGTCGTCGAAGCCGGATCCAGAGCCCGGGTCGTCGCCGCCTTCGAACGCGACCCGGCGGCACTGCAGGACGGCATCGACGCCCTGGAGGCAAGTGGCGGCGTCGAGGATCTGGAGGGTGCGCTTCGCCTCGCCCGCGGCCTGGCGACGCCGGACCGGCCGACCACGATCCTGCTCCTCACCGACGGCGGCCTCGAGGGGGCGGTCACCGAACCGATCGGCAGCGCCCGCCAGATTGCGTTCGACGCGGTCGCCGACAACGTGGCGATCACCGCCTTCGGGGCGGCCGCCCAGGGAGAGGGCGCCAACCGGCTCTTCCTCGAGGTGGCCAACTTCTCGGATCGCTCCACCACCGCAGTGGTCGAGACCAGGGTCGATGGGCTCGAGGTGGGGACGACGACGCTGTCGCTCGAGCCCGGCGCCGCCGCCCGGCGCACCCTGGCGCTCGACGCCGGTCCCGGCCAGGTTGTCGAGGCCGAGATCGTCGGTGACTGGGACGGCAATCCCCTCGACGACCGCGCCACCGCCATCCTCGGCAGCAGCGCCTCGCTGACGGTAGCGGTGCTGGGAGAGGGGTCCCCCTATCTCGACGCCCTCGTCGACTCGCTCCCCGGGTTCGGGCCCCCGGTCGGGACCTCTCCCGATGTCGTCATTCGCGACGGCGGATCCGCCGCCGAGGTCGACCGCCCCACCTGGCTCATCGCCCCCGAGACCCCGCCGCCGGGGGTCACCGTCACCGGCCGCCTCGAGAACCCCGTCGTGACCTACCAGCGTCCCAGCGAGCCGCTGCTCGAGGGGCTCGATCTCTCCGAGCTCGTCGTCGCCGAGGCCGACATCGTGGACGCCAGAGGGTGGCTGCCGCTGGTGCAGGCCGGTGACGTACCCCTCGTCCTGCTCGGCGAGGTGGAAGGGCACCGCGCCATCTACTTCACCTTCGACGTCGTCCGCTCCAGTCTCCCGGTCCAGGTGGCGTTCCCGATCCTGGGGGCGCGCATCCTCGACTGGCTCGGCGGGGGGCAGCTCGGCACCGCGGCGACCGCCACCGCGGGTGAGCCGATCCCGCTGGCGCCGCCTGCAGGAACCACCACGAGGATCACCATGCCAGACGGCGCGACACGCACCATCGACGCCGCGGCGCGCGAGTTCCTCGACACCGGCGAGCCCGGCATCTACACCATCGACTACGTCGACGCCGACGGGGCCGTCACCGGCGAGTCCGTTGCGGCCCGCCAGTTCGCCGCGGTCGAGGCGGCAGGAGGGAGCCGCTCCCTCGCCACCGGCGGCGCCGGGATCGGGGACGTCGCCGAGGCGACCCTCCTGCGGGAGTGGGCCCCATGGGTGCTCGGGCTCGTCCTGGTGCTGGTCCTGGTGGAGTGGTGGGTGGCGTTCGGGCGGCCCCGTCCCCGGTTCGGGAGGGCGGCGGCATGAGGATCCTCTGGCCGTGGTGGCTGCTCGCGATCCCCCCTGCGGTGGCGCTCGTCGTCGTCATCGCCCGTCACGGGCGACGCTCCGTGTCCCCCCGCCAGCATCGGGTGGCGACGGTGGTGCGGTCCATCGGGGTCGTGCTGCTGGTGCTGGCCCTCGCCCAGCCGCTCCTGGTGCAGACCTCGGGGACGCGCTCGGTGCTGTTCCTCCTCGACCGCTCCTCGTCCATCACCGATCAGGCGCGGTCCGCCCAGGAGGAGTATGTGCGCGAGGCGGCCACCGCCGCCAATTCCACCGACCACACCGCGGTCGCGGTGTTCGGGCGCGATGTACGCCTCGATGAGGCGCTCTCGACCACCGTCGACTTCACCACGGTGCACACCGTGGTCGACGAGAGCGCCACCGACCTCGCGTCGGCTCTGCGCTCCGCGGCGGCG
>JASFUV010000146.1:0-4448 GCA_050050155.1 Acidimicrobiia bacterium
CTTCGGTCGGCTTGGGGCTCTGGCTCAGCCGCAACCTGGCGCGGGCAATGGACGGAGACCTCACCTATCGCCGCGAGGGAGGGTGGACGGTCTTCGACCTCCGCCTGCCCTGTACGGGAACGTCACGCGAAGCCCCGGCCGGTCGGACTGTCTGATCTTGTGGGCCCGGCAGGACTCGAACCTGCGACCGACGGATTATGAGTCCGCTGCTCTGACCAACTGAGCTACGGGCCCCAGCCGGAGTCTACGGCCTCTCAGCGGCGACGACCGGCCGTCTCACTCACGGTCGGCGACGTCGCCGACCGTCGCGAAATCCCCCACCGTCGCAGCGAATCACGCCAGGGGCCGTTTCAAGCCACTACGCTTCCGCCCAACGGCAGACACACGATCGGCCGAAAGCACAGGTGAGGGGAGTCACATGGACTTGAGCAAGCTCAGTACGAACCACAAGATCGCGGGGGGTGCCGGGATCCTGGCGCTCATCGCGGGTTTCCTGCCGTGGTACGGAATCGATTTCGGTTTCGGCAGCGTGAGCGAGAACGGCTTCGGAAGCGGATTCTGGGCGTGGTTCGGAATCCTCCTGGCCATCGCAGCCGCCGTCGTGGTCGTCCTCAAGGCACTCGAGGTCTACGACCTCAAGGCCGGCAACCTCGCCGCCGAGCAGATCGCCCTCATCCTGGGCGCCCTCGGCGTGATCTCGATCCTGCTTCGCCTGATCACCGAGACCGATTTCCTGAAGTTCGGCCTCTTCATCGGCCTCATCGCGGCCGCCGGTGTCACCTACGGCGCCTTCGGTGCGATGAAAGACGCCGGCATGGCGATGCCGAGCGCCGACGACTTCAAGTCCCCCTCGAGTGGCGGCGACGCCTAGGAACCAGACGGGGCCCGGCGATACCAGTAGGTGTACGCCCGTCTGAAGCCGAGGCCCCCATAGAGAGCGAGCGCTGAGGCGTTGTCTGCCACTACCTGCAGGTAGCTGCGGATGGCGCCTCGTTCGCGTCCCCACTCCAGCAACGCTTCGGTGAGCCGGCGGCCCAACCCACGGCGACGATGGTCCGGAGCCACCATGATCTCGAACAGGCCGAGCCAAGGGCCGTCCACCGCCCCGAGCCCGACCGCGGCCACGCGGCCGTCGTCGCGCATCGTGGCGAATCCCGGCTCGGCCTCCACCCCCGCCAGGATGCGCTCCCAGACGGACCGGAGGTGGGGAGCCACCGGGATCATGGCGGCCGCCGCCTCCAGCCACTCCCGATCGGGAGCATCCGTTATCGCGACGCCGTCCATCGGGAACGACCGGTCGAGCGGTGCCACCATCACATCGGTCGGGCACTCGAGCGTGAAGCCGAGCTCCTCGAGGCGGGCGTCGATGCCGGCCTCCGATGCCGGGGTCTGCCGCACCACCAGGCCGAGGCCCCGCGCCGCGAACCAATCCCGGAAATACTCCAGCTTCTCGCCAAGTGGCAGCGTCGACGCCGCTTCCGGATACACCGAGTTGCTGCGGCGTGAGAAGCCGCCGGCGTAACGGAGAAGCCAGCCGTCGTACTCCTCGGTCTCGAATGGCACCCAGGCGCGGAAGGCGACCTGTTCGATCTCGCGAAGCAGATCGACGCCCGCCTCAGGCATCGGGACCGGCCACCGCCAACGCCGCCACCAGGGCGGGGGGAATCCGCGTCGGCCGATCCCGCCGGTCGATCGTCGCCGCCGTGGTGCGTTGGGTCGCCACCACCTCGTCGTCGCACACGATGCGCTGGAAGAACCGCAGCGACGCCCGGTGGATCTCGGCCACCTCGGTTTCGACCTGCAGGTCGTCCCCGGCGACGGCGGGGCGCAGGAAACGACTCTCCAGTGCGGTGACCACCATCCGGATTCCCTCGTCTTGCAGTCCCGCCATGGAGAAGCCGGCCATCTCGAGCAGCTCGATGCGCCCCACCTCGAAGTACTGCACGTACACGGCGTGGTTGACATGGCCGTATGGGTCGAGTTCGAAGAACCGCACCTTCACCGGCATCAGGGACCGCATCGGCGCCAACCTACACCCCGGCGAACCCGTGACGGCGCCAGGCGTCGTAGACCGCGATCGCCACCGCGTTGGCGAGGTTGAGGCTGCGGCCGCCAGGTGCGATCGGGATCCGGACCCGTTCCGTCACCGCGGCGTGATCGAGGATCTCTTCCGGCAGGCCGACCGATTCCTTGCCGAACAACACGGCGTCGCCCGGCTCGATCGGTGCCTCGGTGTAGAGTCGCTCCCCTCGTTGCGTGAAGGCGAAGACACGACGACCCGGCAGCGCCTCCAGGAACGCCGCGAAGTCATCGTGGTGGACCACGGTGGCGAACTCGCGGTAATCGAGACCGGCGCGCCGCACCCGCGCCTCGTCGATCTCGAACCCGAGCGGGTGGATCAGATGCAGGGTGCAGCCGGTGTTGACGGTGAGCCGCATGAGGTTGCCCGTATTGGGGGCGATCTCCGGCTCGTGGAGCACCACGTGGAACATGGCAGGCGAGTCGACGGGCACCGCGCCGCAGAGGGGCCGCTCAGGCCCCGGCCGGAGCCTCGCCGCCCAACTTCCCCCGCTGGCGCATCATGTCCACCACCGCGTTGGTGATCTCGGTGAGCTGCTCAGGGGAGACGCGGGACGAGAGTTTCTCCTCGATCCGGGCCCGAAGCTCGGACTCCGGCAGGTCCTCCCACTCCTTCATGAACTGGAGTGCCTTCACCACCAGGGCGGCGATGGCGGCAAGCAGGGCGAGCAACAGGAGCTTCTTCACGTCGTTGTCCTCCGATCCTCGGTAGGAAACGTCCAGCCTACGCCGCCGCCGCTCCGCTCCGACAATCGGGGGCCTTCGTTGGCGGGGGCCCGGCCCGGCCTCGTCGCGCTCGGACGGCGGCGCGGTGAAGCGGGAGCATGTGTACGTCGCGGTCGCAATGGGTAGAAACACCACGGTCATGAAGATCTCTGCATGCGAAGGTGACCCATGACGACAGCACGCTCCTCATGGACCCGGCGGCGCACCCATCGGTGGCGTCGCCCCGCCGGCGAGTCGATCGCGGCGACGCGCCACTGCCCCACCGAGCCCACCATCGAGGCCTTCAGCCATGCCATGGCGCACCTCATCGCCGAGCTGGGCCGGGACCGGGCCCTGGAATGGGCGGCGCACGTCGTGGTGGTCCTCGCCGCCGAGGAGCCGGCCGGGAACGCCAACCGAGCCGCCGGAGAGGAGTAGGAATGATCGGATTCACCGAAACGCTCGACATCGAGCGCCCCGTCGAGGACGTCTACGCCTACGTCTCCGATCTCACCCACACTCCCGAGTGGAATGGTGCGATCACGGCTGCCGCCAAGACCTCCCCGGGGCCGGTGGCGATCGGGACCCGCTACCGGCTCGCCCGCAGTCTCCCCCGCCACGACACCGAAATGCTGGAGATCGTGGCCCTGCAACCCCCCCGGCGGATCGAAGTGCAAGGAGCCCTCGCCAGACTTCCCGCCCGTCTCAGCTACGAGCTGGAGCCGACCGAGGCAGGAACCAGGCTCGTCAATCGGGTCGAACTCGACCCACAGGGGCCGCTGCGCCTCCTCGGCCCCATCGTCGCCGGCAGGATCCGTGGCGGGGTGGCGGGGAACCTCGCCGCGTTGAAGCGCATCCTCGAGCGCGGCACGAGACGGCAAGGGACGGCCCAACCGGGCACGTGAGCCACACTCTGCAACGAGCGGCGGCACCGCCCGGTTCTCCCGATGCTCCGACACCCTGCCCACGAACCCCCGGTTTGAAGCCCGCCACTGCCGGGTAATAGGGCCCTCAAGGACCACGAAGCGGACCTCGATGGGCAGGTGCGCCCCGGGGAGAAAGGAAGGATCGACGTGACGGTCGAGTCGAGTTCCCTCATCGGCAACCTCACACCTCTGCGGGGACGGCGCCCCAAGACCAACGCCACCGAGCGGGTCTGCGCCGCAGAGTTCTGCGCCACCCGGCTCTCCCGCTACAACCGTTCCGACCGGTGTTTCCTGCACCAGGCGCCCCGGTTTCCGAGGGTGCGCAACACACCGCAAGGTGGCCTGACCTGATGTCCCCGTCCCCGAGGACGGTGGCGACCCGGAAACGAACCCCTCGATCACACCGAACCGTGTTTGAGAATGCCCACGATCGGGAATCTCCCACGTGGCGATCAATGCCAGGAGGGCACGACATGGCCATCCAGGACGGCACGCCCGTCATCACCGCCCGCGGAAGGCGGGTCGGGCACATCGTCGGCATCGTCCTCGACCCCGCCACCGGCGACCTGAGCCACCTCATCGTCGAGCGAGGCATCGTGTTCGCCAAGCCGCGACTGGTGCCGGCCGACGCCATCGACGAGATCGGTCCCGATCGGATCACGCTCGCCGAGGAGGTCGATCCCCGCCGCCTCCCCCTGTACGAGACAGAGCGGTACGTCGAAGTCGGGGGGGCCGCCG
>JASFUV010000147.1:0-4434 GCA_050050155.1 Acidimicrobiia bacterium
GCCGGTGGCGATGGTGGGGGGGATGGCGGCGGCGCTCGTGATCGGAGCGGTCGCCGGGCTCTACCCGGCGATCCGGGCGGCCCGCATGTCGCCCACCGAGGCGCTACGAACCGGCTGACGTTGCGGCCTCGGTGAGGTCGCGCAGGTAGCGGACGGCACGCTCGGGGTCGCTGGTGCGCAACAGCCGCGGCAGCGAGTGCAGCAGGCGCTGCCCGTAGCGCCGCCCGGTGAGGCGGCTGTCGAGCACCGCCACCATGCCCCGGTCGTCCTCGCCGCGGATGAGCCGTCCCGCGCCCTGGGCGAGCAGCATGGCGGCGTGGGGGAGATCAACCGCGTCGAACGGGTTCCCACCGCGCGCCTCGATCGCGTCCCGCCGCGCCTGCATGAGCGGATCGTCGGGGCGCGGGAACGGGATGCGGTCGATGACGACGAGCGACAGTGAGCGGCCCGGCACGTCGATGCCCTCCCAGTACCCCATGGTGGCGATCAGCGCGGAGGTCTCGTCGGCGGCGAACGCGGCGACGAGGCGCTTCTTGGGCAGGTCGCCTTGCACGAGGACCCGGAACGGGGACCCCGCGAGTCGGGCCGCGACCACGCCGAGCATGCGGTGGCTGGTGGTGAGCACCAGCGCCCGGCCCCCCGAGGCCGCGGTGAGGCGGGCGATCTCGGCGGCGGCCTCGTCGCTCCAGGTCTCGTCGCGAGGATCCGGGAGGCGGGAGGCGACGTAGAGAAGACCCTGCCGGGCGTAGTCGAAGCTCCCTTCCACCCGCAGCGGTCGGTAGGTGCGGGCGACGGGGTCGGGGGCGTCGCCGGCGAAGGGGTCGGGGTCGAGGGGTGACTCGAGGAACCCGAGGCGGGCGGCGAGGGGTGCGAACGATCCTCCCACGGTGAGGGTGGCGCTGGTGAGGACGGTGGGGCGGGTGACGAGGAGGTGGGAGGCGAGGGAGGCGTCGACCTCCACCGGGGCGACCCGCACCATGTCTCGTTCCGGCTCGGCCCAGGCCACGGAGCCGTCGGGCAGGCCGAGGGCGAGGTCGAAGTCGCCGGCGAGGTGGCCGGCCTGAGTGCGGACCCGGGCCACGGCTCCCGCGATCGGGTCGGCCTCCTCGACCTTCGGCAGGGTGGCGGCGGCGGCCCTGACGGAGCGGGACGCGGCGAGGATGGCGCCGCCGAGCTCTCCTTCGGAGGTGTCGACCCGGGCGGGCGGCAGAGTGGCGATGGCGGCGGTGAGGCGCTGCTCGGCGGCGTGCACCGCGTCGAGGGCGGCGGGGCCCCGTTCGGGGTCGACCAGACGGCGGGCGTTGGCGGCGAAGGAGCGGACTCTGCGGCCCGAGACGTCGACCGCGAACGCCGACGACAGAGCTGCTTCCAGCCGGTGCGCCTCGTCGATGACGGCGACGTCGTGTTCGGGGAGGATGCGGTCGCCGGAGGAGAGGTGGAGGGCGTAGAGGTGGTGGTTGGTGATCACCACGTCCGCGGCACGGGCCCGGTCGAGGGCGGCTTCGGCGACGCAGCGGCTTCCTTGGGGGCAGTTCGCCTTCCCGGGGCATTCCATCCCCGACACCGACACCTGGCGCCACAGCTCGTCGTCGACCGCGGCGGGGAGATCGTCGCGGTCTCCCGAGCCGCCCGCCGTGATCCACGCCGCCACCTCGGTGACACCTTCGGCGGCGGCGGGGAACAGCTCGCTGACCGCCTCGGTGCCGTCGAGGGAGGGCCCGCACTGCTCGACCAGCTTGGCCAGGCACACGTACGACTGGCGTCCCTTCAGCACCGCCCACGTCACCGGGACCCCGAGCTGGCCGGCGAGGAACGGCAGCTCGGTGCCGGCAAGCTGGTCCTGCAGGGTCTTGGTGGCGGTGGCGACGACGAGGCGCCGGCCCGACAGCAGCGCCGGCACCAGGTAGGCGAGGGACTTCCCGGTCCCGGTTCCGGCCTCCACCAGGAGGTGGGTGCGTTCCTCGATGGCGGTGGCCACCGCCGCCGCCATCGCCTGCTGGCCGGGCCGGGGAGTGGCGTCGGGGCGCTCCGCCAGCACCATGTCGAGCGCCGCCACCGCGGCGGCCGCGGCCGGCGAATCGAGTGAGGCGGCGACATCCATCTCCGGGAGACCCTAGGGCCGCGCCGTGCCGCGGAGCGGCGATCCGGCATGCCGCCGAACCGATGGGTTCCGAAACTCGTAGACCGTTCCGGTCGGATGTGAGATGGTGGAGGGAGAGGGGATGGAGGACGGGATGAGCACGCGTGGTGCCATTCTCATCGACTCCGCCACCCGGCCCGACCTCGACTACGACCTGAGGTTCCTCGAAGCGCTCGGTCACGAAGTCGTCGTCTGCCCGGGCCCGGCCTGGAACGAGCTGTGCCCGATCCTGGCAGGCGACGTGTGCCTCCGGCTGGAGGCGGCGGACGGCGTGATCTTCGCCCTCGACCTGGAGCGGCCACAGCATCGGGCGATCCTGCGGCAGTATCGGGAACGGCTTGGGAGCGTTCCGCTGCAGGTGGTGGTGCGACCCGACCAGTGCGAGCGGTACGCGGCGGACATCGGCGCGACTCCGACATGGACGCGTTCACCGAGCACGTTGGACCTGGACGAATTCTCCGCAGAGGTCGAGGGCCGGATCTGGGCGGCGACCTGATCGTATCGGGGAGGCCGGTGACGGGCGGGGCCGGTCGGGCGCGCCCCGGCCGGGCACGGTGTCACGCCCCGCTCTCATCGCGCTCTTAGTCTGCGTTCAGGCGATTCCTAGCCCGGCGCGGTACCGTCCGAGGTCGCATGGACAACGAACCCCGCAGCAAGGTCCTGGTGGCCGAGGACGATCGCGCGGTACGCGAAGCCGTCGAGCGCGCCCTCACCTTCGAGGGCTACGACGTGATCACGGCCCGTGACGGCGCCGAGACGCTGTCGACGGTGCTGCGCGAGGCTCCCGATGCCATCGTGCTCGATGTGATGATGCCGCACGTCGACGGGCTGGAGGCGTGCCGCCGCCTGCGGGCCCGCGGCGACGCCACCCCGGTGCTGATGCTCACCGCCCGCCACGAGGTGTCCGACCGGGTGGAGGGACTCGACGCCGGGGCCGACGACTACATGGTGAAACCGTTCGCCCTCGAGGAGCTGCTGGCCCGGCTGCGGGCGCTGTTGCGCCGCTCCGGCGGCAGCCTCACCAAGGTGCTCAAGGTCGCCGACCTCGAGATGGACACCGGGTCACGGGAGGTGCGAAGGGGCGGCACCCCGATCGAGCTCACCAAGACCGAATTCGACCTCCTCGAGCTGTTGATGAGCAACACCGAGATCGTGCTCACCCGCGACACCATCTACGAGCGGATCTGGGGCTTCGACTTCGAGACCAGCTCCAACTCCCTCGACGTCTACATCGGCTACCTGCGCCGCAAGACCGAACTGGACGGCGCGGCGCCCCGCCTCATCCACACGGTGCGCGGCGTCGGCTACGTGGTACGGGCGCCGTGACGGCACGGCTCCAGGCGCCGGCGTCATGAAGCTGCGCACCCGGTTCGCCCTCATCGCGGCGGTGGCGGTGGCGGCCGCCGTCATGCTGGCGTCGTTCGGCATCTACCTGGCGGCGCGCCGCGAGCTCCACGACCAGGTCGACACCAGCCTTACGGAGCTGGCGAGCCAGGCCCAGACCCGCACCAACCTCGTCGAGTTGTTCGCCCAACCGTTCGGCGCCCGGCCATTCGGACCGAGCACCGGGTTCGATGTCGTCTACTACCAGTTCGTCAATCTCGACCGCGGCGTCGTCGTCCGTCCTCCGGACCAGGAGGTGGCGCTCCCGTTCGACACGGTGGATCAGCAGGTGGCGGCGGGACGTGGGTCGCAGGCCCTGCTGCGCGACATCACAGCCGCCGACGGCGAGCATCTCCGCCTCATCACCGCGCCGGTCGCCGCAGTCGACCATGCCGTGATTCAGATCGCCCGGTCCCTCGACGAGGTCGACGGCACGTTGAGCGGGCTCACCGTGGTGCTGGCGCTGCTGAGCATCGGTGGTGTCGCGGTGGCGGTGGCGCTCGGCCTGCTGGTGGCGCGCGGCGCTCTCCGGCCGATCGCCAAGCTCACCTCCGCCGCCGAACACGTCGCCGAGACCCAGGAGCTGGCGGCCCGCATCGACGTCGACCGCGACGACGAGGTGGGTCGGCTCGCCGCCAGCTTCAACGCCATGTTGGCGGCGCTGGAGCAGTCTCGGGCCCAACAGCGCCGCCTGGTCCGTGACGCGGGCCACGAGCTGCGGACCCCGCTGACGGCGCTGCGCACCAACCTGGAACTGCTGGCTCGCGCCGGTGACATGGCGGAGGCCGACCGGAGTCGCCTCCTCGACGACGTCATGTTCGAGCTGGGGGAGATGAGCGATCTCATGAACGAGCTGGTCGACCTCGCCGCCGACACGGCCGCCGAGGAGCCACAGGTCGAGGTGCATCTCG
>JASFUV010000148.1:0-4430 GCA_050050155.1 Acidimicrobiia bacterium
GGCGCCGTCGCCTGCCACGAAGCGGCCCTCCACCACCAGCTCGGGCCCGAACGGACCGATCGCCTCCTTGTGGGCGGTCGCCCCCAGCAGCAGCCGCAGCGCCCCCAGCAGCACCGTCTTGCCGGCGCCGGTCTCGCCGGTCACCACCACCAGGCCGGGCCCCGGCTCGAGATGGGCCTCCTCGATGATGCCCAGGTTGGCGACCCGCAGCTCGTCAAGCATGATCCAGGCCGAACTGATGGCGCACCGCCTGCGGGAAGGGATGGTTGCCGAGCGAGAGGAACCGCACCGCGCGGGCGCCCCGCTCGATCGTCGTCACCTCCCCCTCCGCCATCTGGAAGGCCTCCCGGCCGTCGAGGTTGACCCGCACCGGGCGTTCCCCGGCGACGGTGACCTTCACCACCGCCTCCGGCGACAGCATGATCGAACGGGACAGCAGCGAATGAGGCGCCACCGGCGTCATGATGAGGGCGTCGAGCTCCGGATCGACCACCGGGCCCCCCGCCGACAGTGAATACGCGGTCGAGCCGAGCGGCGTGGCGACGATGAGGCCGTCGGAACGGTAGGTCGTGAAGTAGCGGTCGTTGATCTCGACGCCGATCTCCACGACCCGCTGGGTCATCACCTTCTCCAGGGCGACCTCGTTGATACCGACGAAGCTCCGGCCGTCGGGGGCGGTCGCCGCCACCGTCATGCGGCGGTTGACCGAGAGGGAGCCGGCGACGAGACGGTCGAGGAGCAGCTCGACCGCGTCGGGCGCCACGTCGGTGAGGTAGCCGACCCTCCCCAAGTTGATGCCGATGACGGGGATGTCGCCGCCGAAGGCGAAGCCGGCCGCCTGCAGCAGCGTGCCGTCGCCGCCGATCCCCACCACCACCGACACCTCGCGGTCGAAGCCGTCCGGGCCTGCCTCCACGGTGACGAGGCCACGGGCCGCCGCGGCCTGCTCCAGCCGGTCGGCGACGGCGCGGGCCGATTCCTTCGTCTCGTGGACGACCGTCCCCATCACCAGGGCATCGTCAGCCGGCATCGCGCACCATCCTCTGCAGATCCTCGTCACCCAGCGTCCGCGGCTCGCGCCGAGCCCACACCAGGAACTCACGGTTGCCTTTGGCGCCCTTCACCGGAGACGCTACCGCACCACGGACCCCGAGTCCGCTCGCGTCGAGGGCGGCCACCGCCGCCACCACCGCCCCTGCCTGCACCTCCGGATCGCGAATCACCCCGCCCTTCCCCACCTGGTCGCGTCCCGCCTCGAACTGCGGCTTCACCAGCAGCACCCAATCGGCGTCCGGTCCTCCGAGCTCCCGAAGCTGATCCGCCACCGTCGCGAGTGAGATGAACGAGAGGTCGGCGACCACCAGATCGAACGGCGCCCCCACCGCGACCGGATCGGCGTAGCGGATGTTGGTGCGCTCCACCACCTCGACCCGGGCATCGGTGCGCAGCTTCCAGTCGATCTGACCGTACCCGACGTCAACCGCCACCACCCCGACCGCCCCCCCCTGCAGCAGGCAATCGGTGAACCCCCCGGTGGACGCCCCGACGTCGACGGCGCGCCGGCCCTCCACCTCGACGGCAAAGGTGTCGAGCGCCGCCTCCAGCTTGAGGCCGCCCCGGCTCACGAACCGGGCCGGATCTGCGGCGAGGCGCACCACCGCGGCGGCGTCGACCATGGTGGCCGGCTTCGGTTCGGCGATGCCGTCGACCTCGACCAGGCCCTGCTCCAGCGCGTGGTGCGCCGCAGCCCGGCTCGCCACCAAGCGGCGACGGACCAACTCGAGATCGAGGCGCCGTCTCGTCAGGTGCCCGGCCCCTCTCCCGCCTCCCCGGAACCTGCCGCGTCCCCAGCCGCGCCGTCCGCCTCCCCGGGCCGCCCGACCACGCCCTCGAGGCGGGCTGCCAGATCGGCCGCGTGCCGCTCCGCCGCCTCCACCGCCTCCGCGGGATCCATCTCCTCGAGCGCCTTCACCGGGTCCGAACCGGCTTCCGATCCCGAACGCGTATCATCCATAGCGGCATTATGACCGGCCACCCCGACAGGATCACGCTTTGATCCCCATCCGCGACCTCAATCCGACCCGGATCTTCCCGGTGGTCACCCTCCTGATCATCGCCGTCAATCTCGCCGCCTTCTTCGTCTGGCAGCCCCGCGACGACCCCAACCAGGAGGCGACGTTCCTCTACGAGAATGCCGCCATCTCCTGCGAGCTCACCACCGGCGACGCCCTCACCGTCGCCGAGGTCAACAGCGGCGTCTGCGACGAGCACGACGCCGGCGTCCCCGCCGCATTCCCCGACAAGAACATCTGGCTCGCCGGCCTCGTCTCGATGTTCCTCCACGGCAGCGTCATCCACATCCTCGGCAACATGTGGTTCCTGTGGATCTTCGGCAACAACGTCGAAGAGGCCTACGGGTCGTTCGGCTTCCTCGCCATGTACCTCGCCTCCGGCATCGTCGCCACCGCCGGCTTCGTGCTCACCAACCCCACCTCCATCGATCCGCTCGTCGGGGCGTCCGGCGCCATCGCCGGGGTGCTCGGCGCCTACCTCGTCCTGTTCCCCACCCACCGGGTGCTCACGCTGCTGCTGTTCTTCTTCGTGCAGGTGCCCGCCGTGCTCTTCCTCGGCATCTGGTTCCTCAGCCAATTCGGCATGGCAGACGCCTCGGTGGCGTGGCAGGCCCACGTCGGCGGCTTCGTCTTCGGGGTGCTGCTGACCCTCCCGCTCCGGACCTTCCTGCTGCGGCGGGTCGCCGCCCTCCACGCCACCGGGACGAAGTACGTCTTCTACTGAGGGCGGGCCGCCCGCGCCTCTCGCAACACGCCCGGGAGATCGGCCAGGGAGTCCACCACCAGATCCGGGGCGTAGGCCGGATCCACCTCGGCCGGGTCGGACACGACGCCGGTGAGCACCAGCGCCGTCGGCCACCCCTCCTCCTTGCCCATGGCGAGATCCGTCTCCGGACGATCCCCCACGACGAGCACGTCGCCGCCGGCCATCGACCGCACCAGGTCCCGCATCGGCTCGTGGGGCTTGCCGCACACCACCGGCTCCCGCTCGGACGCCACCACCAGCGCCGCCACGATCGCCCCACCGCCCGGCCACAGCCCGGTCGGGGTCGGGAAGGTGGCGTCGGTGTTGGTGGCGTAGAAGCCCGCCCCGTTCCGCAACGCCCGGGTCGCCTCCACCAGACGCGCATACGTCAGGTCCGGATCGAGCCCGACCACCACCGCCTCCGCCTCGTCGGCGCGCTCGACCACCGCGACCCCCTCACCCTCCAACGTCGCCCGCAGGCCGTCACCGCCCACCACCAACGCCGACGAGACCCTGCCCGCGATGAACCGCGCCGTCGCAAGGCCCGAGCCGACCACGTCGGCGGGATCGGCAGGGAACCCGGTCAGCGCGGTGATGCGCGCCGCCACCTCGTGGCGCGACCGGCTCGAGTTATTGGTGACGAACACCACCCGGTAGCCGTCGTCGACGAGGCGCCGCAGCGCCTCCCCCGACCCTGGGATCCCCTCGTCGCCCAGGTACACCACGCCGTCGAGGTCGCTGGCAATCGTGCTCACGTTGCCCAAACCACCTCGACCCGCTACAACTCCCACCATGACCACTCCCACGTCCGATTCCGGCGCCCCCGGCACGGGGCCCGCCGACACGTTAGGGCAGACGATGCTGATCCGAGTCACCGGCATCGACGGCCCCGGCATCACCGCCGGCATCCTCCACATCCTCACCGAAGCCGGCGCCGAGGTGCTCGACATGGAGCAGGTCGTGGTGCGCGACCGCCTCAACCTCGGGATCTTCGTGGCCGTCGACGAGGCACGCTCCCCCCTCAAGGACCTCCTCTTCTTCGCCTGGCAACGCGACTTCCACATCGACTTCGAGGTCATCGAAGACGGGAAGCTCGAGCCGCAGCGCCCCCGCTTCGCCGTCATCGTGATCGGACGCACCCTCGCCGCCGCCGAATTGGGAGCGGTGGCCGACGCCATCGCCACGGTCGGCGCCAACATCGAGCGCATCGTCCGCCTCTCCAGCTACCCGGTCATCAGCTACGAGCTGATCGTGGTGGGCGGCGACCTGGAACGGCTCCGCTCCAGCCTGCTGCAGGCCTCCCACCGCCACCACGTCGACATCGCCATCGAGCGCGAAGGCCTCGCCCGGCGCGCCAAACGCCTCGTCGTCGTCGACATGGACTCCACGCTCATCCGCGACGAGGTCATCGACCTGCTGGCGGCCGAAGCCGGGGTGGAGGACGAGATCGCGGCCCTCACCGCCGATGCCATGGCAGGGAACCTCGATTTCGAAACCGCCCTCCGGCAACGGGTCCGCCTCCTCGCCGGACTCTCGGAGGCGACCCTGCATCGCGTCCGGGACCGGCTGCGTTTCACCCCCGGGGCCCGCACCTTCGTCCGCACCCTGAAACG
>JASFUV010000149.1:0-4421 GCA_050050155.1 Acidimicrobiia bacterium
CAGCGGTGGACCCGGCGCACGAGGAGGAGTATTGATGGCTGAGGTTCCGGAACGCAATCTGGCATTCGAGCTGGCCCGGGTCACCGAGGCGGCCGCGATGGGCGCCGCCCGCTGGCAAGGCCGGGGCGACAAGGAAGCCGTCGACCAGGCCGCGGTCGACGGGATGCGGCTCATCCTCAACTCACTCGACATCGACGGCACCATCGTCATCGGGGAAGGGGAGAAGGACGAGGCCCCCATGCTCGCCAACGGGGAGAAGGTCGGCACCGGGAAGGGCGACGCCTGGGACGTGGCCGTCGACCCCGTCGACGGCACCACCCTCACCGCCGCCGGGATCCCCGGCGCCATCGCCGTCATCGGCATGGCGGCGCGAGGATCGATGTACGCCCCCGGCAGCCTCGTGTACATGGAGAAGATCGCGGTCGGCCCGGAGGCTGCCGGCAAGGTCGACCTCGACGCCCCGATCGCCCACAACCTCCGGCAGGTCGCCAAGGCCCGCGGCAAGGACCTCAACGACCTCACCGCCGTCATCCTCGACCGGCCCCGCAATCGCCGGTATGTCGACGAGGTGCGGGCCACCGGCGCCCGCATCCGGCTCATCCACGACGGCGACGTCGCCGGCGCCATCGCGACCGCCGACGAAGACACCGGCATCGACGTCCTCCTCGGCATCGGCGGTTCTCCCGAAGCCGTCATCGCCGCCTCCGCCCTGAGCTGCGTCGGCGCCGAGATCCAATGCCGGCTCTGGCCCCGGGACGATACGGAACGGGCCTACGCCGCCGAGCACGGGCTCGACCTCGACCAGGTGCTCACGACGCACGACCTGGTGGACGGCGAGCGGGTCGTGTTCGCCGCCACCGGGGTCACCGGAGGGGAGTTCCTCGGCGGGGTCCAGTTCGTGCCGGACGGGGCTCTCACCCACACCATCATGATGCGGGCCAAGACCGGATCCATCCGCCACATGACGACCCGGCATGACTTCACCAAGCTCCGCAAGCTGTCGTCGCTCATCCTCGACTGAGCGCCACTCGCTCACGGCAGGCGGGCCTCCGCCTCTCACGGGATTCTCAGCCGCCGCCCGATACGGTGCGCATGATCCCGATGAATGGAGTCCCCGGTGACGGTCACCGTATCCGAGACGCAGCCCGTCGCAGCGACGCGGCGCTGGTCCACCCTGGCGGTGGTGGCGTTCGCCACCGCGATGATCATCCTCGACGCCACGGTGGTGGCCGTGGCGCTTCCAACCATGATCTCCGACCTGGGGCTCTCCATCACCACGGCCGAATGGGTCACCACCATCTACACCGTGGCCTTCGCCGCGCTCCTGATCCCGATGGGCCAGGTCGTCGACCGGATCGGCGGCCGCCGCATGATCATGATCGGCGTCACCCTGTTCGCGCTCGGCTCGGTGGGAGCGGGCCTCGCCCACGGACCCGCCCTGCTGCTCACCAGCCGCCTCCTCCAAGGTATCTCCGGGGCGTTCATCCTCCCCGCGTCGCTCGCGACGCTGACCGCGCTGTTCACCGACCGGGCCCGCCCCATCGCGTTCGGCGTCTGGGGCGCCGTCATCGGGGGGATGGCGGCACTCGGGCCGCTGGTCGGTGGATGGCTCACCACCAACGTGAGCTGGCGTGCGGTCTTCTTCGTCAACGTCCCGATCGGCCTCATCATCTGGGTGGCGGCGCTCCTCGTGATGACGGGGTCGATCACCGGGAAGCGTCCGGGACGCATCGACATCGCGGGTGGATCCCTGGTGGCGCTGGCGCTCGCCATGGTCACCTACGGGCTGGTGCAGGGGCAGCGGTTCGGGTGGGTCCGGGCCATTCGCACCTCCAGCTTCGGTCCCTTGACCTGGCCTGCCCACGGGCCTTCGCAGAGCGTGATCGCGTTCGGGATCGCCCTCGTCACCGGCGCCGTCTTCGCCGTCCGGGAGCGCCGCCGGGCCGCCGCCGGAAGGCCCACCTACCTCGCATGGGAGCTGTTCGAACTCCGCGGCTTCCGGTTCGGGAACCTCGCAGGGGCGGCCGTCAACTTCGGCGAGCTGGGCCTGGTCTTCGTGCTTCCCCTCTACCTCCAGGCCGTGCTCGGCCTCAGCGCGTGGGGGGCGGGGCTCATCCTGATGGGCCTCGCCGCCGGCGCCTTCATCGGTGGGCCCGCCGCGGCGAGCGTCGCTCGGCACCGCGGGGAACGATTCGTCGTCCTCTCCGGAGTCGTGACGCTCATGGTGGCCATCGCCGGCGCCGCCGCCGTGATCGGTCCCACCACCTCCAGCATCCACCTCGTCCCGTGGCTGGCGCTCGCCGGACTGGGGATCGGTTCGGTCCAGGCGCAGCTCTCCAGCGTCATCCTCGACGAGGTCCCGGCGCCGCTCTCCGGCCAGGCGTCGGGGACCCAGAGCACGTTCCGCCAGCTCGGCGCCACCTTCGGGGTCGCCATCGTCGGCGCCGTTCTCACGATGTCGCTCGCCTCCGGGGTGCGCACCACCCTCGAAACCAACACCTCGCTTCCGTCGCCCCAGGTCTCCCAGATCACCGACGCCCTCGCCCGCAGCGGCGGCACGGCCCTCATCGGTCTCCGCACCGATCCGAGCCTGGCGGCCGCCCTGCCGTTGATCGATGACGCCGCGGCCCGCGCAGCACGCGACGCCATGCTCGTGACCATCGGCGGGTTCGTCGTCGCGCTCGGCGCCGGGGCGCTGCTCCCCAAGCAGACACAGCGATGACCGGCGCCCCCGTCCCCGCCGCGACGAGGAGACGGACCAACCGTCCTCTCCCCGTGATCGTCGCCTACGGCGTCCTCGTCGGCATCGCCGGGGGACTGGGGGCATGGTTCTTCCGTTTGCTCATCGGGCTGGTGCACAACCTCCTGTTCCTCGGCCGCTTCAGTGCCTCCTACGACGCCAACGTCCACACCCCGGCCTCGCCGTGGGGGGTGGCGGTCGTGCTGGTCCCGGTGCTCGGCGCCCTCGGCGTCGTCTTCCTGGTCACCCACTACGCGCCGGAGGCCAAAGGGCACGGCGTTCCCGAGGTGATGGACGCAGTGCATTACCAGCGAGGCGTGATCCGGCCGATCGTGGCGGTCATCAAGGCCCTCGCCTCCGCCCTCTCCATCGGGACCGGCGGATCGGTCGGCCGGGAAGGCCCCATCGTGCAGATCGGGTCGGCGTTCGGCTCGTCGCTCGGTCAGGTCCGGCGCCTCTCCACCGCCGACCTGCAGCTTCTCATCGCGGCCGGTTCCGCCGCCGGTATCGCCGCCACGTTCAACGCTCCCCTCGGGGGCGTGCTCTTCGCCGTCGAGTTGCTGCTGGTCCGGGTGTCGGGGCGGGCCCTGCTCGTCGTGGCGGCGTCGGTGGCGGCAGCCATCACCATCGCCCGCAGCCTCCTCGGATCCCAACTCGCCTTCACCGTGCTGCAGCTCGAGCAGGTCAAGCCGCTGTCGGCGTCGTGGGTGGCGCTGCTGGCCCTGGTCGTCACCGGCGCCCTCGTCGGGGTGGTGTCGGCGGTGTTCATCCGCGGCCTCTACTGGTCGGAGGACCGGTTCGAGCGCCGCTTCCGCAACCCCTACCTCGCCCACGTCGTCGGGATGGCGAGCGTCGGGCTCGCCATGTATGGGTTCTTCCGCTGGCTCGGCGACTACAGCGTCCAGGGCGTCGGGTACGCCACCATCACGGACGTGCTGCGCGGGATCATCACGAATCCGTGGATCCTGCTCGCTCTCGCCGGGGGCAAGTGGCTCGTGACGGTGCTCACCCTCGGCTCCGGGGCGTCAGGCGGTGTCTTCTCCCCGTCGCTGTTCATGGGCGCCGCCGTGGGCGGGATCGCAGGGCACGTGTTCGCCGGGCTCGGTCTCACCTCTGTCGATCCGACCGTGTTCGCCCTCGGCGGCATGGCAGGGACCGTGGCGGGCACCACCGGGGCGGTCCTCACCGGGATCGTCGTCGTGACCGAGATGACCGGCGACTTCGCAGCCGCGGTGCCCCTCCTCGTCGTCGCCGCCAGCGCCAACGCGGTGCGCCGCTACGTGTCGCCGGCGACGATCTACACCGAGAAGCTGCTGCGGCGAGGCCGGTGGGTGCCCACCGGACTGCAATCCGCCGGGATCAGCACCATCCGGGCTCGGGACGTGATGACGCCGTGGACCAAGGGCGCCTCCCCGGTGGAGAACGCGGTGACCGTCGATCCCGACGACACCGTGTTCACCGTCATCACCGCCCTCGAATCGGGGAAGGTCGTGGTCGTCGAGCGCGACGGGACCATCCTCGGTACCGCCGCCCGGGACCTGCTCGACGCCGCCATCGTCCGCCTCGGGGAGGGCAGGCTCTTGCCGGAGCGGGCCGGTCAGGAGCGGGACGGCTCCGGCCGGTAGAAGGCGTGCAGCATCCGGTGCAACTCCGGATGGTGCCGCTGCAGCCGGTCGGGGAC
>JASFUV010000150.1:0-4413 GCA_050050155.1 Acidimicrobiia bacterium
CGGCGCCGGATTCCCGACCGGCCTCAAGTGGAAGCTGGCCGCGGCCGAGGCAGGCGATCCCGTGGTGGTCTGCAACGCCGACGAAGGGGAACCCGGCACCTTCAAGGACCGGGTGATCCTCACCGAATGGGCCGACCTCGTCTTCGAGGGAATGACGATCGCCGGCTACGCCATCGGCGCCTCCGAAGGCGTCATGTACCTGCGAGCCGAATACACCTACCTGCGCGAACCCCTCGAGGCATGCCTGGAGCGGCGGCGCGCCGCCGGACTCCTGGGCGACTCAGTTGCCGGCCGCGACGGGTTCGCCTTCGACATCCAGATCCACATGGGCTCCGGGGCGTACGTCTGCGGCGAGGAGACCGCCCTCCTCGAGAGCCTCGAAGGGAAGCGGGGCGAGCCCCGCAACCGGCCCCCCTTCCCGGTGAGCCGCGGCTTCCACGACCGGCCCACCATCGTCAACAACGTCGAGACCTTCGCCTGGGCGACCGCCATCGCCGCCGACGGCGCCGCCTGGTTCAAGGGCATCGGCACCGAAGGCTCCACCGGCCCGAAGCTGCTCAGCATCTCCGGCGACGTGACCCGGCCCGGCGTCTACGAGTTCCCGCTCGGAACCCCGGTCGGCGACCTGCTCGCCGCCGCCGGCGGTGAAGACGCCAAGGCCGTGGTGGTCGGGGGCGCCTCCGGGCGGTGCGTGCCGGCCTCCGAGTTCTCGCGGCAGATCGCCTACGAAGACGTTGCCACCGGCGGGGCGGTGATCGTGATCGGACCCGAGCGCGACCTGCTCGACGTCGCCGAGAACGTCATGGAGTTCTTCGCCGACGAGTCATGCGGCCAGTGCACCCCGTGCCGGGCCGGCAACGTCGAGATCTTGCGAGGGATCCGGGCCCTCAAGCGTGGCGATCTCGGCAGCACCGAACTCGACGCCTTGTGCGAGCTGGGGAAGACGATGCAGGTTGCGTCGAAATGCGGGCTGGGTCAGTCCAGTCCCAACGTGTTCCTCACCATCGTCGAGCACTACCGATCCGAGATCCTCGACCGGGCCCCGGTCGCGGTCTGAGCGCAGGCAAGGAGGACGACATCGTGAACCCGAAACAACCCTGTGCCGGATGGAGCGACGAGGGTCAAGGGGCGGGAGCCGGCACGGCCACCGTCGACGACACCCCGACCATGATCCCCGTCACCATCGACGGCGTCGTGGTCGAGGTCCCGGAAGGGGCCAGCCTGCTCGACGCCGCCCAACAGGCCGGAATCCACATCCCGACGCTCTGTCACCATCCCGACCTCCCCGAAGCCGGCGTGTGCCGGATGTGCGTCGTCGAGGTCGACGGCCAGCGCAACCTCCAGGCGAGCTGCGCCTACCCGGTGACCGCCCCCGTCGAGGTGCACACCCACAGCGCCCGGGTGCGGCGCGCCCGGCGCCACGTCGTCGATCTGATGCTCACCGAGCACGAGGGCACCTGCCTCGTATGCGGCTCCAACGGCAACTGCGAGCTGCAGGACCTCGCCGTCGAATACGGCGTCGACGCCGTTCCGTTCGGCGGAGGGTTCCGTGGCGACCCCTTCGGCCGCGGGGAACGGACCCCGCTGCCCATCGACCGGCTCGGGCCCTCCGTGGTGCGGGACATGAACAAGTGCATCCTGTGCCTGCGGTGCGTCCGGACCTGCGCCGAGATGCAGGGCGTGAGCGCCATCGGCCCGGTGGGCCGGGGTGAGCACACCCAGATCTCCACCTATCTCGGCCTGCCCCTCTCCGAGACCGTGTGCATCAACTGCGGGCAGTGCATCAACCGGTGCCCCACCGGCGCGCTGCAAGCGGTCGACTCCACCGACGAGGTGTGGGCCGCCATCGAAGACCCCACCAAGCACGTCGTCATCCAGACCGCGCCGGCGCCTCGCTCCGCCATCGGAGAGGAGTTCGGCCAGGAGCCGGGCACCCCGATGACGTGGCAGATGAACACTGCGCTGCGGGAGGCGGGCTTCGACCGGGTCTTCGACACCAACTTCACCGCCGACCTCACCATCATCGAGGAAGGCACCGAGCTGATCGCACGGCTCTACAAGACCCTGGTGCTCGGCGACACCTCGCAACCGGTGCCGCAGTTCACCTCGTGCAGCCCGGGATGGGTGAAGTACATCGAGCACTACTACCCGGAGTACCTCCCCAACGTGTCCAGCTGCAAGAGCCCGCAGCAGATGTTCGGGGCGTTGCTCAAGACCTGGTACGCGGAGAGCAACGGCATCGACCCGGCCGACGTCGTGTCGGTGTCGCTCATGCCGTGCACCGCCAAGAAGTTCGAGTCGAGCCGGCCCGAGATGACCGACAGCGGCTTCCGGGACGTCGACTACGCCCTCACCACCCGGGAGCTCGCCAAGATGGTGCGGGAATCCGGCATCGACCTGCCGGCGATGGCGCCCAGCGATTTCGACGATCCGTTTGGGAGCGCCAGCGGCTCCGGCGTGATCTTCGGGGCCACCGGAGGCGTCATGGAGGCGGCACTGCGCTCCGTCGTCGAGTTCGTCACCGGTACCAAGGTCGAGGACCTCTTCGAGCACGCCGACATCATCCCGATCCGCGGGTTCGACGGCGTCCGCTACGTCGAGCTGACCATCCCCGACGAGGTCGGCCCGGTGCCCGAGCTGATCGCCCACCTGATCCCGAACTGGGACTGGCTGCGGGGCGCCACCTTGAAGGTGGCCGTCGCCCACGGCACCGCCAACGCCCGCAAGGTGATGGACGACATCGCAGCCGGGGGCCCGTTCTCCGAGTGCCACTTCATCGAGTTCATGGCATGCGAGGGGGGGTGCCTCGGCGGGGGAGGCCAACCGATCCCGACCAGCCTCGAGATCCGGAAGGCACGCGCCCGGGCGATCTACGCCGAGGACGCCGCCTACGGCGAGAGCGGGCTGGCCCGCAAGAGCCACGAGAACCCGGCGGTGCTGCGGCTCTACCAGGAGCTCCTCACCGACGGACCGCTCGGCCACACCAGCCATCGCCTGCTCCACACCGAGTACACCCCGCGGGGGACGTTCATCGCCACCGGCGCCGCGAGCCGGAAGGAGGACGCATCATGCTGACCGCACCGGCCGGACTCACCGCCGAGCAAGAGGACCTGGTCACCGAGATCGACGCCATGGTGGAGCGCCACGGGCAGGACCGCGACGCCCTGATCCCGATCCTGCAGGATCTCCAGGCCGCCCACGGCCAGATCGAGGACCTTGCGATGCAAGTGATCGCCAACCGCCTCCGGATGTCGGCCACCGACGTCTACGGCGTTGTGACCTTCTACTCGTTCCTGGAGACCCGTCCCACCGGGCGCCACGTCATCCGGATGTGCCGCAACCTGAGCTGCCAGTTCGCCGGCAAGCAGGCGGTTGCCGCCCGCCTCGAAGAGGAACTGGGGGTGCCGTTCGGGGAGACCACCGAAGACGGACTCATCACGCTCGAGTGGGTCAACTGCATCGGGCAGTGCGACCGCGCCCCGGCGATGCTGATCGACGACCACGCGTACGGGGGGGTGACCCCGGGTCAGGTCGGCGGCATCCTCGCCGACCTGAGAGCCGCCGACCGGTGATCGGAGCCGCCCTCACCGCCGTCTTCTACGGCATCACCCCGGTGTGCGCCCGCGGCGCCATCCGGCTCCTCGGGTTCGTCAAGGCGAACCTGTGGCGGCTGGTGGTCGCGGTGGCGGCGATCGGGCTGATGGCGTTCACCTTCGGGCGCGGCTTCGGCGACCAGTACGCCATGTTCGCCGTCGCAGGCGCCATCGGCTTCGGCATCGGCGGCCTGGCGATGTTCCGGGCGCTGCCGTCGCTGGGGGCGCCGCTCGCCTCGCTCATCGTCGAGACGGTGGCCGCCTTCGCCGCGGCGCTGCTCGCCTGGGTCTGGTTCTCCGACGGGCTCACCACCGCCGAGATCATGTGGTGCCTCGTCATCCTCGCCGGCGTCGTCATCGGCCTCCTTCCCTACGTCCAAGGAGAGGCACGGCGGGTCGGCGCCCGGGCCGGGGTTGCCCTGGCGTGCCTCGCCGCGGTCGCCCAAGGCGTCAGCGCCGTGATCAGCCGCAAGGCGCTGCTGTCGGTCCAGCAGACGGTGACCACCGTGCCCGGCGAGGCGCCGGTGAAGGTGGGCTCCAGCTTCGACTTCGTCATCTCGGCCGCCTTCGATCGCCTCACCGGCGGGGTGCTGGTGGCCGTCGTCGTGTTCGTTGCGGCCCGCTGGGCGGTGCGCCGGATGGCGCCGGCACCCCACGCCCCGGTCCCGGCGGCGGTCGGGGTCCGGGCCCTCGTCGCCGAACCGCCCGTCCCGGCAGGCGAGACCGCCCCGCGCGGTCCGGCCTGGCGCTGGGTCGGGGCCAACGCCCTGTTCGGTCCGATCCTCGGCGTGACCTGCATGGTGTGGGCCCTGCAGAGCCT
>JASFUV010000151.1:0-4375 GCA_050050155.1 Acidimicrobiia bacterium
TTCAGGGCGCGTGCGCGGCGGGGGACGGGGACGCCGTATTCCTCGGATTCGGCGGCGAGGTCCCGTTCTCCGGCGGGCGCCGCCGGGGCCGATGCGGGTGCGGCGGGTGCGGGGGCCGCGGGCGGAGCCTCGGCCTCCGGTGCGGGGGCGGGGACGGCAGGCGCCGGAGTGCCCGCCTCGGCCCTCAGCTCCGCGAGCACCTCACCGACATCGCGTCCTTCCGCCATCGCGCGCGACTCGGCGGCCCGCAACAGGAGATGCTCGGGGACGGACGACGACGCGAGCCCGCCGGACACAACCTCGGGCTCCGCCTCGACCTCCTCGGGAGCCGGATCGGGGCGCGGCACCGTGGTCTCGCCCTTCATCTCGGCGAGGACCTCTTCGACGTCGCGCCCCTCGGCCTTGGCCCGCGCCTCTGCGGCACGGCGCAGCAGGTGCTCGGGAAGCTCAGCCATGGGAGGGACCCCCGATCACAGCGGCCCCGAGATCCCGCCGTCCTTGCGGACCCGCCAGAAGTGCACCGCCATGAACACGACGATGATGAACGGCAGGAACAGGACGTGCAGGACATACCAGCGCAGCAACGTGTCCGGGGTGATCTGTACCCCCCCGATGAGAGCAAACGACACCTGCTGGCCGAAGAGGGGGGTGTAGGCGGCCATGTTCGATCCCACCGTCACCGCCCACAGCGCCAGCTGGTCCCAGGGCAGCAGGTAGCCGGTGAAGGAGAGCAGCAGAGTGAGCAGCAGCAGGATGACGCCCACGACCCAGTTGAACTCCCGCGGCGGCTTGTAGGCGCCGTGATAGAAGACCCGGGCCATGTGGAGGAACACGGTGAGCACCATGAGGTGGGCGCCCCACCGGTGGATGTTCCGCACCAGCTGCCCGAAGGCGACGTCGGTCGACAACGCCTGGATGTCGTTGAACGCCGCCGGCGACGTCGGGTGGTAGTAGAACATCAGGAAGATGCCGGTGATGGTGAGCAGGATGAACAAGAAGAAGCTCAGGCCCCCGAGGCACAAGGTGTACGAGAGGCGCACCGCGTGCCGCTTTACCTTCACCGGGTGGAGGTGATACAGCACGTTGTTCATGATCACATAGGAGCGGTTGCGGGGAGAGTCGGAGTAGCCGTGCCGGAACGGCGACCCGGGCCGAAAGATGCTCGACCACGCCTGGCTGGAACGCACATGCTCCCCGGCCTTGGCGAGCCGCTCCCGCAGCCCCACCTTCCCGTTCTCGTCTCGGTTTGCCACCTGTCGTCCTCCCGCACGGCCCGGCCCTGCGGCCGGCCAAGATAGTCCCCGCTACCAGCGCATTCCGTACATGTACCCGTTCTTGAAGTCGCGTTGCCCCGAGTCGTACTCCCACGGAGCCTCGTCGTACCGGCCGGACTCGTCGGCGACCGAACCGGCGAATTTGCCGAGGGTGATCACACCCGTCGGGCAGCGATCGATGCAGAGGGCGCAGCGGGTGCAGGCGTCCTCGTCGACGAGGAAGAACCCACGGTTCTCGGGCTTCTCACCCGGATCGGCCACGTTGGTGGCGTCCGTGATGGCGTCCAGCGAGAGGTAGTGGATGCACTTCCAGGGGCAGATGTCGACGCACCCCTCGCACAGGATGCACTCCGACTGATCGATGTGGAGGAACTGCTTGGGACGCACCGCCTGCTGCAGGTACGAGCCCTCCACCTCGGTCAGCTCGTAGTCGTCCCGGGTCGGGACCAGGTCCGTCCACACGTCCGACTTCGCCACCGGCTACCTCCCCACCTTGCGGAGCGGCCGCCCGTAGGCGGACACCGGTTCGGCGGCCGCGCCGGGGGCGGCGGCCTCCCGGGGCGCCCGCGTCTGCCAGCGCACCATGGCGAAGGCCACGGCGCCGATCGCCCCGGCGGCGTAGCCCCCCGACACGATGTCCTTGAGGGCGGCGAACGAGATCGACATCTCGTTGCCGAGGACGAGCCAGCTCGGGATCGTGAGCGCGATCTTCTGCGGCGTCCACTCCCACTGGGCCTGGGTCAAGGTCAGCCACTGGTTGGGAACGATGCCGAACATGATGATCATCAGGGAGGTGAAGAGAAGCGCTCCGAGGGCGGCCCGGGCCCACGTCATCTGCCGCTCGTAGAGGAACGCAACGGCGGTGCCGCCCAGGAGGAGCAGGACCCCGCCGAGCGAGACGAGCTGGCCCAGCAGCGACCACAGCCAGCCGCGGGGGATCGACGAGTAGATGTCCCTGCCCAGATCGTCGGTGAGCGGCAACGCGGTGAAGTGGGCCCACAGGGCCCCCAGGAGGGCGGCACCGAGGCCCACCACCATGGCGGCGAGGCCCAATCTCAGGTATCGCGTGTGGGTCTCGTTCTGCACCATCGTCCTTGCTCGCCACACCGGTCGCGTGGGCGGCATTCTAAGCAACGAAGTCCGTGGCGGTGACGGGTTCCTTCCTTGGCGCCGGGGCGCTTCGGACCCGTTTCCCGCCACCCGACAGCCCGTGCCGCACCGCCATCGGGCGATCGCGACGCGCCGGGGAGGGGCCGGCAGGGACCGTCCCGGCACCCGCCGAGATATCGTGTGTCCGGCGGCAGCCTGTTGGCTAGGCTGCGCCCGCCGCCGAGGTGGGGCGGCATCGGCTCACAGGGAAGGATGGGAGGACGGTGATCCCCGAGACGGCAACCGACGCGGCGAGCGCCGCGGCCGGATCAGGGACGGAACTCCCGGCGCCGCTCGTCATCCGGCTCCACCTGGTGTGCTCGAGCGGGTTTCTCGTTGCCGGCGCCCTCCTCGCCGCCCTCGCCGCCCTCGAGCTGGTGGCGCCCGACCTGATCGGCGGCAGCCCGTTGCTCGGCTACGGGCGCCTCGTCCCGGCATCGCTCCACTTTGTCGTCTACGGCTGGCTCACCCTCGGGCTGCTCGGGGCCCTCTACCTGGCCGTGTCCCGTGACGCCGGGGTGCCGCTCCGCATGCCGGGCATCGCCCGCATCGGGTTCGTCCTGCTCTCCTTGGGGTATCTGGCCGGGGGTCTCGCCATCGGGCTCGGCCTCTCGGAAGGGCAGCGCCTGCTGGAGGCGCCGCTGTGGGCCGACGCCGTCACCCTCGTGGGGCTGGTCATCGCCGCCGTCGTGGTCACCCGCACCGTGGCGTCTCGTCGCGGCGAGCTGGGAGTGGTGCAGTGGTACGCCGTCGCCGCCGTCTGGTGGCTGGTGCTGATGCACGTCGCCGGCAACATCCCGGGCATCGAAGGCGTCAACGGAGCGCTGCAGACGTCCTTCTACCGCGCCGGGTTCTTCGGGTTGTGGCTCGCCTCGGCCGGTGTCGGCGCCGTGTACGCCCTCCTGCCCCGGCTCGGGGGACGATCCCGCTTCGTCCCCACCCGGCTCTCCCTCATCGGCCTGTGGACCCTCGGCACCGCGTGGGCGCTCACCGGCTCCACCGAGCTCACGTACGGTCCGATCCCCGCCTGGCTTCAGACGATCGGCGTCGTGTTCTCCCTCACGCTGCTGCTGGCGGTCGCCACGATCCTCAGCGACGTCGTGATCGCGCTCCGGGGCCGGTGGGACGCCGCCCTCGCCCATCCTTCGGCCCGTTTCCTGGTCGCCGGTCTCGCCCTCTTCGCGCTCGTCCCGCTGCTCGGGCTGCTCCAGGGGCTGCGGGCCTCCGGCGCCGTGATCGGCCTCACCGGGTGGGCCGCCGCCTTTGAATGGGTTGCCGTCTTCGGCGCCTTCACCCTGTGGCTCCTCGCCTACGGGTACGAGGCGCTGCCGCGGCTCCGGGGGCGGACCGTGTCGGTGCGATCGGCCCGGATCCACCTCCAGGCCACCCTCCTCGGGCTCGGGCTCGCGGTGGGCGCCATGCTGATCGGAGGCGTCCAGACCGGTCTCACCTGGATCGGAGGGGCCAACTCCCAGACCGTCACCGCGGTAGGGACCGGCTTCCGTAACACGCTCGAGCCCCTGGCAGGCCTGCGGGTGGTGCGCTTCGCCGGCATCGCCGTCTTCGCCATCGCCCAGGTCGGCTATCTCGCAGGCCTCCTCTTCGGACGCTCCGACCCGATCGAGGTCGAGGCGGCCGGCGACGACGAGGTCGACGAGGAACTGGTGCTGGCGACGCCGCTGTCGTGGGGCAGGCTGCGGACCGGCGCGGTGGCGGTCTTCGTGCTCGTCCTCCTGCTCGGCCTGGTGCTCCCGTCCCTCGACTCCGCCGATCGCAGCGCCACCGCCCTCGCCGACACCGCCCGCCACTACCCGGACGGGAGCGACGCGGCGCGGGGCCGGGAGGTGTACCTCAGGGAAGGGTGCGCCACCTGCCACACCCAGCAGGTGCGCCCCATCGTCACCGACATCGGGCTGGGTCCGGTGAGCGTCGCAGGCGACTACGCCTACGAA
>JASFUV010000152.1:0-4375 GCA_050050155.1 Acidimicrobiia bacterium
GGTGGAAGCGGACCTGCTGGCGCAGCTCCTCGATCCTCGTCTCGATGTCCGCCGGGCTCACCCGTCGCTCCTGCCGGTCGCTCGGGGCGTACGCTACCGGGCGCGGGCGACACGGGGCGGGTTCCCGCCGCGTCTCACGCGGCCGCCGGTATCCCGCCGATCGTGCCTCCGCCGAGGACCTCGTCGCCGTCGTAGAACACTGCGGCCTGGCCGGGAGTGACCGCGGTCTGCGGTGCGTCGAATCGCACCTCCCATGTGCCGTCGCCGCCGTCGGCGAGCCGGGCCGGGGTGGGGTCGGTGCGGTACCGGATCTTGACCTGGATCCGGTCCGTGGCAGGAGCGTGGCCGGCGACGAACGACACCCCCTCGACCCGGCAGCGGTCCGCCTCCAGGTCGTGGCGGGAGCCGACGACGACCGTGGCGTCGGCGGGACGGATCTCGATCACGTAGCGGGGCTCCCCGCCGGCGGCTCCCAGCCCGCGGCGCTGCCCGATGGTGTAGTCGACGGTTCCCGCGTGGTGGCCGACGACGTCGCCGCCGCGGGTGACGATGTCGCCGGGCCGGGCGGCGTCGGGGAGGCGCTCGCGCAGGAAGGTCCGGTAGTCGCCCTTGCCGACGAAGCAGAGGTCCTGGCTGTCGGGCTTGGCGGCGGTGCGCAGCCCGAGACGGGCCGCTTCCTCCCGCACCTGCGCCTTGGTCATCTCCCCCACCGGGAACCGGATCCGTTCCAGCTCCCGCTGCCCGAGCATGTGGAGCACGTACGACTGATCCTTGGCGGTGTCGGCGGCGCGCAGCAGGTGGAACCCGGACCCGTCGCGGCGGACCCGGGCGTGGTGCCCGGTGACGAGCACGTCGCATTCCAGGGCGGCGGTCCGCTCCAGCAGGGTTCTGAACCGGACCCGCCGGTTGCATTCGATGCACGGGTTCGGGGTGCGGCCCGCCAGGTACGCCTCGCCGAAGGGGTCCACCACCGCGGTGGTGAACTCGTCGACGTAGTCGAGCACGTAGTAGGGGACGTCGAGCCGGCCGGCGACGCTTCGAGCGTCCTCGGCGTCGGCGACGGTGCAGCACCCGGCGGTGGGTAGAGATCCTCCGGAGCCTTCCCATTGCTTGAGGGTGACCCCGATGACGTCCCAGCCCTGCTCGACCATGAGGGCGGCCGCCACCGAGCTGTCGACCCCGCCCGACATCGCCACCAGCGCCCTCACGGCAGGTCCTCCAGGGCCTCGAGAACCCGCGCCGCGGCGGTGTCGCCGTCGGCGGGGGTGGTGACCCAACCGAACGTGAAGCGGATGCTCTCGGCGGCGGCGTCCTCGTCGTATCCCATGGCGGCGAGGACGTGCGAGACGGTGACCGCGCCGCTGTGGCAGGCCGATCCGGCGGCGGCGGCCACCCCCCGCCGGTCGAGGCGGATGAGCAGCGTCTCGGCGGGGATGCCGGGAAACCGCAGGTGGCTGTGCTGGACGAGCCGGTGGTCGGGGACGTGGATCTCGAGGCCGGGAACGGCGGCGGCGAGCCGGGTCTCGAAGCGTTCCCGGGCGGCACCGATGTCGCGCCGGATCCGTTCCCGATCCGCGACGGTGGCCTCCATCGCCGCCACCATGCCGACGATGCCGGCGACGTTGTGGGTCCCGGAACGGCGCCCCAGCTCCTGACCACCGCCGTGCACCACCGGTTCGAGGGCGATCCCGTCGCGGACGAAGAGGAGCCCGACGCCCTTGGGGCCGCCGAACTTGTGCGCCGCGAGCGAGATGAGGTCGGCGCCGGTGGAAGCCACGGTGACCTCCTCGGAGACGAAGGCCTGCACCGCGTCGGTGTGAACCGGGACGCCGCGGCCGGCGAGGACCGCAGTGATCTCGGCGATGGGTTGGAGGGCCCCGGTCTCGTTGTTGGCGGTCATCACGGACACCACCGCCGTGTCGCCGGTGACGGCGGCGACGACGGCGTCCGGGTCGACGATCCCGTCCCGATCGACGCCTACCCGGGTCGCCGGGCAGCCGAGACGCTCCAGGAAGCGGGCCGTCGCCAGCACCGCCTCGTGCTCGACGGCGGTGGTGACCACCCCACCGCGGCGCCCGTCGGCGAGGGCGGCGCCTGCCACCGCCAGGTTGTCGGCCTCGGTGCCCCCGCCGGTGAACACGATCTCGAGGGGGTGGGAGGCGCCGAGGAGTGCCGCGGCCCGTTCCCTGGCGTCCTCCAGGGCCGATTTGGCGCGGCGCGACGTCCCGTGGACGCCGGAGGGATTCCCGAACACCTCGTCGAGGAGCGGGGCCATCGCCTCCCGGGCCTCGGGGCGCATCACCGTCGTCGCCGCGTGATCCAGGTAGAGCATGGATGGGTCATTGTCGCAGAGCCCGTTCGGTGATTCGACGGTGCGCCCCGCCCCGGAGGGCCGCGTCAGGACGGGGTCTCGGGGGCGACCCGTTCCATGAAATCGGTCACCGCGGACATGTAGCGAGTGGGATCGAGGTTCCACAGGCCGTCGTGGACGGCGCCGTCGAACCTCTCGTAGGTGACGAGATCGGGACGGGCCTCGGCGAAGGCGTCGCTCACGTCGACCGGGGTCACCTCATCGGCGGTGCCGTGCATGAGTAGTACCGGGACGTCGAGTTCGCCGGCTCGCGCCACCTCGTCGAGCGCTCCCCATTCGAGGCCGTTCCAGATGCGCACCACCTCCTTGGCGAGCCCGGCGAACAGGCCGGGCACCCCGTGGGCGGCGACGGCCCGGTCGGCGAGCACCCCGATGTCGAGGGCGGGGGAATCGAGGACGACGCCGCGCACGAGATTGGTGCGGTCGCTCTCGTGCAGGAAGGTGGTGACGATGGAGCCGCCCATCCCGTACCCGTAGAGGACGACGTCGGCGGCCCCCCGCTGCAGGGCGAAGCCGACGGCGGCGTCGACGTCGGGCCACTCGGTGAGACCCCATGCGTAACGGTGGGACTCGCCGTCCGGCGCCGCCCCGTCGTTGCGGTAGGTGGTGACGAGGATCGGGTACCCGAGGTCGGCGATGGTGGGGAGGATGCGGAGCGCCTGGCGCCGCTCGTCGAGGCCCTCCCCGTGCACCATGATGACCCAGGTGTCACGGATCCCGGACACGAGCCAGGCGGGATCGACCCCGAGTTCGCCGGGGACCCGGACCTCCTCGTAGGCGAGCCCGGCCGCGGTGGCCGGGTCCCCGCTGAAGGCGTACGGGTCCCACCGCACCACCGCTCCCGGGAGGAACGTGCCCTCGACGGTCCGGAACCCGTGCTCGACGGTGTCCTCCCCCACGTTCACCAGCCCGGTCACCTGACCGTAGGCGTTCGAACCTTCGACCCCCCAGATGCCTTCCTGCTCGGAGAGTCGGTTGCGGGTGAGCACGATCCGCCCCGTCTCGACCTCCACGACCTCCAGGTCCGCGGCCGGGAGGTTACGGCGCGGGGTCAGCAAATCGCTGCTGATGGCGGCGGCGCCCGCCCACGCCCCGATCACCGTCCCGGCGAAAGCGAGGACGACGAGCACCAGCGCGAGGCGGCGAAGCCAGATTCCGAGGGGGCTCGGCTCCATGCGGGCAGGCTAGGTGCCCTGAGCCGGGGCCGCATGCCGGGCCGGGGCCGCCCCGGCCTCCCTCACCGTCCCTCGAAGTGGGGTGTCTCCTTGGCGACGAAGGCCTCGATCCCGGCCTGCGCGTCGCGGGTGGCGAACACCTCCTCGAAGGCGGAGCGTTCGATCTCGAGGGCGGCCGGGGTCGGTTCCCCGTAGCCGTCACCGAGGGCCCGCTTGGCGGCCCAGTAAGCCCGGGTCGGGCCGTTGGCCCAGGCGGCGGCTACCTCCATGGCGTGGTCGAGGAGGTCGGCGGCCGGCACCACCTCGTCTGCGATGCCGGTGGCGAGGGCTTCGGCGGCTCCGATCTGGCGCCCGGAGAGCACCATCTCCTTGGCGCGCTGGTAGCCGACGAGTCGGGTGAGCCGGTGGGTGCCGCCGGCCCCGGGGATGATGCCGAGCAGGATCTCGGGCTGGCCGATGACGGCGTCGTCGGCGAGGAAGCGGAAGTCGGCCCCGAGGACGAGCTCGAGGCCCCCGCCGAGGGCGTAGCCGGACACCGCGGCGATGGTCGGCTTCTCCAGCCGCTCGAGGCGGCGGATGACGGCCGCGAGCGCCGAGGCCTGGGGGTCGCCGTCCCCGGACTTCACCGATCGGGCGAATGCCTTGATGTCGGCCCCGGCCGCGAAGTGGTGCCTGCCGGTGAGGACCACGGCCCGCACCGCCGGATGCTCGGCGCAGCCGATGGCGTGGTCGAGGGCGGCGATGAGGTCGACGTCGAGGGCGTTGACGGGAGGACGATCGAGGGTGATGCACGCCACGGCACCGGACACCTCGTAGTCGACCAGGCTCA
>JASFUV010000153.1:0-4360 GCA_050050155.1 Acidimicrobiia bacterium
GGCGATCTCGGCTTCGAGGCGGGCGGCGAGCGCCACCACCGTGGTGGCGCGGGCGGTGGCATGCGCCTCGACCGCTCCCAGGTACGGGTTCCCCGCCGTCCCGGTGTCGTCGACGTTGGCGACGTAGACCACGGGCTTGGCGGTGAGGAGCTGCAGCTCGGCGAGATGCGCCCCCTCCCCGCCGCCGAGCGGCAGGGTGCGGATGGGGGAACCGGCGGCGAGATGGGCGCGGGCGCGCTCCAAGACCTCCAGCACCGGCCGTTCCTGCTTGTCGCCGGCTCGGGCCCGCCGCCCGTGTCGGTCGATGGCCCGCTCGGTGGTCTCCAGGTCGGCGAGCGCCAGTTCGACCTCCACCGTCTCGATGTCGGCGACCGGATCGATCGCCCCTCCGATGTGGGCCACGTCCGGGTCGTCGAAGCAGCGGACCACGTGGGCGACGGCATCGGTCTCCCGGATGTGGGACAGGAACCGGTTCCCGAGACCCTCTCCCCGGGAGGCGCCCTCCACCAGTCCGGCGATGTCGACGAACTCGACCACCGCCGGGATCGACTCGGGAACCCCGACGATCCCGGCGAGGGTGGTGAGGCGCGGGTCGGGGACGACCGCGATGCCGGTGTGAGGGTCGATGGTGCAGAACGGGTAGTTCTCGGCGGGGACCCCGGCCCGGGTCATGGCGTTGAAGAGGGTGGACTTCCCGACGTTGGGGAGCCCGACGATGCCGCAGGCAACCCCCATGTCAGTCGAAGACGACGGTCTTGTTGCCGTACACGAGCACCCGGCCCTCCAGGTGGAGGCGCACGGCGCGTGCCAGCACCACCTTCTCCAGGTCACGGCCCTTCGCCACCAGGTCGGGCACCGCGTCCGAATGGCTCACCCGCACCACGTCCTGCTCGATGATCGGGCCGCCGTCGAGGTCGGGGGTGACGTAGTGGGCGGTGGCCCCGATGACTTTGACCCCCCGTTCGTGCGCCTGGTGGTAGGGGCGGGCGCCGGCGAAGGCGGGGAGAAAGGAGTGGTGGATGTTGATGATGCGGTGCGGGTAGCGGGCCACGAAGTCCCCGCTCAGGATCTGCATGTAGCGGGCCAGCACGACGAGGTCGACGCGATGCTCCGTCAGGAGTCCGAGGACGGTGGCCTCCTGCTCCGGCTTGGTGGCGGCGGTCACCGGGAGGTGGTGGAACGGGATCCCGAAATCGTCGGCGACGTCACCGAGGTCGGCGTGGTTGGACACGATCAGCGGGATGTCGGCGCGTATCTCGTTCATCTTCCAGCGAGCCAGGACGTCGTAGAGGCAGTGGGCCTGGCGGGACACGAAGAGCGCCATCCGGGGGATCTCGTCGGAGAAACGCACGCTCCAGTCCATGGAGAACCGTTCGGCGAGAGGGCGGAACGCGTCCCGCAGTTCGGCGCGGGGGACGGCGAACCCGTCCACCTCCCACTCGACCCGCTGCAGGAAGTAGTGCTCCTCGAGATCGGTGTGCTGATCGGCGTGGATGATGTTGCCGTCGTTCTCGAACACGAAGTTGGACACCGCCGCGACCAGGCCCTTCTGGTCCGGGCAGGAGAGCAACAAGGTGGCGGTGACGGACGGTTCCATCCCAGTGAGGTTAGAGCACCGGGAGCCGGGGACGATCCCGCCGCCGCGCCGGGGGCCAGGTAGGGTCGCGCCATGCCACGATCACCGGCACCGTCGTGACCGTTCCCCTCACCGACCTCATCGAGTCGAGCGACCTCAACGGCCTGCTTCGCCATGTCGAGGTGCTGGTCTCCGGCCGGGACTGGCCCGGCATGGTGGAGATGCGCGACCGGTGCCTGGAAGCCGTCGAGCGCGGCAAGCAGCTGTGGGGGGTCGCCCAGTTCGTCGAGTACCGGCTGGCCCTCGACGCCGCGCCCGGGTTCGCCGGCAGGGTGGTGCGCGAGGGGGCGGGACGGTTCACGCTCGGGCCGTTGTGGGAGGTGGCGGCCTCCACCCACACCTGGGCGGAGCTGGAGTCGCACGTGCCCGACGCCCGGCTGCGTGCCCTGGTGGCGGCCGAGCGGGTCATCCGTGGTGATGAGGTCCCGCCGGGGGAGGAGGACCGCACCGTGCTCGACGTACCGCTTCGCCTTCAGCCGTGGGAGCCCGGCTACCAGGTGGCGGCGTACCGGGCCGACAAGGCGGACTTCCCGGCCGACCTGCCCCCCGACCTCGCCTGGGCGGAGCTGCCGGCGCGGCCCTCCCGGCTGGACGGCATCGAAGGCGTCGACGCCCTGCTCGGCCTGGTCCAGCCCTGGACCGAGCAGTCGAACGGGCGGGCCGAAGCGGTCGCGGTGGAGGGCTCCGCCGCCGAGGCGATCCGCGCCCTCGGCCCGCACCGGGTGCGGCTCGCCGCCGTGCCGTTCCCGGCCGCGCTGTCGGCAATGGCGTGGACAGGCGCCTCGGGCGGCGCGTACGGGAGGCGCCGCGGCACCCCGGTGGGGCGATCCCTGGCGTGGTGGGCGCTGGCGACCCTGCTCGGCCTCGAGGACGGCGACCCGACCCCCGACGAGCTGGGGGAGGAGGGCCCCGGGCTCCGCTGGTACCTGTGGGATCCCGGCGACCGCATCGGGGGATGGGGGTTCCACCTCGCGGTGGAGGATCCGGTCGACCGTCTCGCCTTCGCCATCTCGGCGGTGGACGCGTTGTGAGTGGGTCCTCTCCTAGGCGGATCGCTCCTTGACGATCTTGGCGATGGAGAGCCTCCGGATCGCCCGCAACCCCGGCCACTGCGACACGAACGCCACGACGAGCATCGCCACCGCCGCCCACACGAAGGTGGTCGCGTTCATGAAGAGCGTGAAGTCGAACAGGTCGCTGGAGAAGCTCCCCATGGCGGCCTTCGACGCGAAGTAGCCGGCGACCAGGCCCAGCGGGATCCCCATCATCACCACCAGCAGGTTCTCGGTCGTGATGGAGCGGGAGATGCGGCGCCGGTCGGTGCCCACCGCAAGCAGGGTGGCGACCTCCCGGGTCCGCTCCGCGATGTTGACGCTCATGGCGTTGAAGATCAGGGCGAATGCCATGGCGCCGCCGAACACCAGCATGACTCCCACGAAGGCATAGAAGAGCACCATGTACTGCTGGATGGTCGTGTAGAGGGCGTTGGCGTCTTCGAAGGCGGCGATCTCGGGGCGGTTCGTCAACGTCTGGCGGAGCTGGCTCGCGTCGGCGCCCGGGGCGTAGGACACCAGCGCCGAGTTGGCGGGAAGGGGGCTCCCGGCGAGGGTCTCGGCGCGGTCCCTGGCGAGGTAGGCGTACGTGCCGAACGGCTCGTCGACGAAGTCGGCGATTGGTTCGGTGAACGTGATGCCGCCGGTGACGGTGACGGTGAGCGGATCTCCCACCTTCACGTCGAGCAGGTTCTCGATGGCCTTGCCCACCACCAGGCCCTGATCGGGAAGGCCGATCCAGTCGCCGGTCGTGGTCGGGAACCGGTGCATCTGAGTGTTGTTGGCCAGCACCTGGAGGCTCGTGTCGTAGTGGCGGGCGCCCGCCGAGAGGGAGGCGCTCAGCGTCAGATCCGGTTCGGCCCGTGCCACGCCGGCCACGCTCTCGAGCGCGGTCACCTCACCGGTGCTCACCGCAGAGGTGAAGTAGACGGTGGCATCCTCCCGCTGGATCTCGACGAACTGCTTGTTCATGAGATGCCCGATGGTGTCGATCATGCCCCACGACACCAGCACGAGCATGAGCGAGAGCACCACGCCGATGATGGTGTAGGTGGTGCGCCGCGGGTTGCGGCCCACGCCGCGCACCGCCATCCGCCACGACACCGGGATGCGCCGCAGCGGCGGGATGAGCCGTTCCGCCAGGCTGAGGCGCCCCCCGCCGGTCGGGGTCTCGCCCCGCATCGCGGCCGCGGGCCGGACCCGGGAGGCGACGAGGGCGGGGGCGAGGGCGGCGAGCAGGCTCGCCACGACCCCGAAGGCGATGGCGCCGATCAGGGTCAGCGGATAGAACTGCACCAGCGTCACCGGCACCGAGAGCATCGACGTGTACATCCGGGTGATGATCCGGGCGAGCAGGATCCCGGCGATGGCGCCCGGGATCGACCCGATCAGTCCCGGCACCAGGCCATAGTTGAGGTAGTGGCGCAGCACCTGCCCGCGGGTGAACCCGTTGGCGACGAACACCCCGATGTGGGGACGCTGGGAGTGCACCAAGCGGCTGATCATGACGTAGGCCGCCATCCCGGCCGCCAGCAGGAACATCATTGGGAAGAACATGGCCATCTCCTGGAACCCCTTGAGGTCCTCGGAGAGCCCGGCATTGGAGGGCTGCTCGGCCCTGGTGTAGATGTCGGTGGCGCCGAGCTGGTGCGCCTTGGCGGTGAGCTGGGTG
>JASFUV010000154.1:0-4353 GCA_050050155.1 Acidimicrobiia bacterium
GGAACAGGATGGCATAGCGCATCGGGAGTGAGACCCTAGGGCGCCTCGATCGGTTACCGGCGTCACCCGAGCCGGTCGGCCACCGCCATGATCCGGTCCACGTCGCCGCCGTCGACGTCACGGTGGGTGCAGAAGCGCAGCACACCGGGGCGGATGAAGCCCACGAGGACTCCCTCGGCCCGCAGCGCGTCCTGGAAGGCGGCGGCCGGGCACGGGAGGCCGGCTTCGGCCACCATCACCATGTTGGTCGCCACTTCACCGATCGCTTCCGGGAAGCGCTCCCGCAGCTTCGCCCCCAGCGAGGAGGCCAGCGCGTGGTCGTCGGCGAGCCGGTTCCGGTCCCGCAGCGCCACCGCGGCGCCCGCCGCGATGATCCCGGCCTGGCGCATGCCGCCGCCGAGCCGGGACCGCAGCCGCCGCGCCACCTCGATCAGCTCGGCACCGCCGGTGAGGACCGACCCGACCGGTCCGCCCAGCCCCTTCGAGAAGCAGAACATGACCGTGTCGGCCGCGGCGGCGTAGCGGGGAGCGGGCACGCCGGAGGCGGCGACCGCGTTCCAGATGCGGGCCCCGTCGAGATGGACCGCCAGCCCGTGATCACGGGCCAGGTCCGAGCCGGCCTCCATCACCTCCGCCGGCACCACGGTTCCCCCCGAGACGTTGTGGGTGTTCTCCCACGCCAGCAGCGTGACCCGGGGCAGGTGATACGGCATCCGCTCCAGCAGCTCACCGATCTGGGCGGTGGTCATCTCCCCGTCGTCGGTGGCGACGGGCCGCATCGAGACCCCCCATAGGGCGCCGGCGGCGCCGTGCTCGTAGTTGCGGATGTGCGCCGTCTCGGCGCAGATGATCTCCTCACCTGGGTGGGTCTGAATCCCGAGGGCGAGCTGGTTGCCCATGGTGCCCGACGGAACGTAGAGGCCGGCCTCCTTACCGAGCAGCGCCGCCGATTCCTCCTCGAGGGCGCGCACCGTCGGATCCTCGCCGTAGACGTCGTCGCCGACCGGCGCGGCCGCCATCGCCCGCCGCATCTCATCGGTGGGACGGGTCACGGTGTCGGAGCGGAAATCGGCGATGCCGTCGGGAAACGCCATCGACGGCATTCTACGACCGGGCCTGCGCAGTCCCTGCGCCCATCTACGATCTTGGAGCACACCGGCCCGAGACCGGAGAGGTGATCGAACGTGACCCGGCTCTTCCTCGCCATCCTGCTGGTGGCGCCTCTCCTCGGAACCGTCGCCGAGGAGGCGCCTCCCCAGCTCCTCGCCAACCCCGGGTTCGAGCGCGGCGGCGGCCTCGCCTCGGGCTGGTACGAGAACACCTGGGGGAACGCCAGCGCCGACTGGTCGAAGAGCGAGGACCCGGTGCACGGCGGCGACCGCGCCCAGCGCATCGACGTGTGGGATCTCGGCGACGGCGGCGCCCTCCTCGCCCAGGAACACGACTTCTTCGCCGGAAGGGTGTACGAGGCAGAGGTGTGGCTCAGGGCCGAGACGGAGGCCACGGTGGTGTTCGTGCTTCAGAGCCGCCGGCCCGACTACGAGGTCGGGGCGCGCCGCACCGTCCGGCTGGGGCCCGAGTGGCGGCAGGTCGTGATCCGGGGCGGCTTCGGGAACGACGGCGACGAGACCCCCGAGGTGATCGAGGGACGGCTGGCGGTGATGGTGGAGTCCACCGGAGCCGTGTTCGTCGACGACGCCTCCCTCCGTGACGTCACGGCGGCGGCGCTGACCGACCCGGTCGTGAACACCGCGGTGGTCCCCGCGCAGTTCTTCGGGATGCACGTCAACAAGCTCGGTGTCCACGAGACGTGGCCCCCGATCGGCGTCGGGACGCTCCGCCTGTGGGACACCGGCACCAACTGGGCCCGGATCGAACCGGAACCGGACGTTCTCCAGGACCCGGCCGGGTGGGAAGGGCCTGCCCGCCGCATCGAACGGTACGTCACCTACGCGGAGGAGCACGTGCCGGATGCCCACATCATCTACACCATGGGCATGACCCCGGAGTGGGCAGGTCCCGACCGCACGCTGCCCCCCGACGACCTCGAGGACTGGCGCCGCTACGTGCGGGCGGTGGCGGAACGATTCCAGGGACGCATCGGGTACTGGGAGATCTGGAACGAAGCCAACATCGCCCGCTTCTGGCAAGGGTCGATGGAGGATCTGGTGGAGCTCACCCGGATCGCGTCCGAGGAGCTACGCAACGTCGACCCCGCCAACGCCCTCGTCGCCCCGGACTTCACCACGGTGAACCGCTTCGAGGAGTTTCTCGCCGCCGGCGGCGGCGAGTACGTCGACGTGCTCGCCTTCCACGAGTACCCGTCGCTGCGGCCCGAGGACAGCGTGCCGCTCATCGTCGGCTACCGCGATGCGGCGGCCGCGTACGGCATGGGTGACGTTCCGCTGTGGAACACGGAAGGCGCGGTCACCTACGACCCGGCCTCGGTCCTCGACGAGGCCGCCGCCGCCGGAGCCGTCGCCCGTGCCTACCTGGTGCAATGGGCGGCCGGCGTCACCGACTTCAACTGGTACGCATGGGACATCTACGAGGACCGCACCCGCGGCTTCGTCCCCCTCAGCGAATCGGTGACGCCCGACGACTACGCCGCCGTCACCTCGGCGGGGACCGCGTACCGCCAGACCGCCGGGTGGCTCACCGGTGCCCGGATGACGTCCGGGGCGGTGTCGGGACCGCTGTGGACGGTGACACTGGAGCAGGCGGACGGTACGACCGCATGGGTGGTGTGGAGCAGCGGCGATTCCGTCGCCGTCACCCTTCCGGCGGAGTGGGCGGGCGCTCGGGTTCACGACCTGGCCGGCGGGATCTCCGAGGTCGCCGGGCCCGAGCTGACGGTGGGCGCGAGCCCGCTGCTGCTGGAACCGGTCGCGGACGGGACCGCCGCCGCGCTGGTGCTGCCCGACCTGCCCGATCCCGATCCCGAGGGACACACCTCGTCGGGGACGTTGCTGCCGCTGCTGGTACTGGTGACCGTCGCCGCCGCCGGAGGGGCCGGCGCCGGCGTGGTGGTGGCCCGGCGGCGAAACGCCAGGCGAGCCTGAGGCCTACTCCCCGGCCAGGGTCTTGCGGATCCCGCGAACCGCCTGACCGATGCGGTGCTCGTTCTCGACGAGGGCGAAGCGGACGTAGCCTTCCCCGCTGGGACCGAACCCGACGCCGGGACTGACCGCCACCTTCGCCTTCTCGAGGAGGTGCACGGCGAAGTCGAGCGATCCCATCTCCCGGAACTGCTCGGGGATCGGGGCCCACACGAACATGGTCCCCAACGGCTTCTGGATCTCCCACCCGGCCCGGTTGAGACCGTCCACCAGGGTGTCCCGCCGCTTCTTGTAGATCTGCTGGACCTGGCGCACGTGCTCGTCGCCCTCGTTGAGGGCCACGATGGAGGCGATCTGGATCGGCTGGAACGTGCCGTAGTCGAGGTACGACTTCAGCTTGGCGAGTGCCTCGACCATCTCGGGGTTCCCGACCACGAACCCGACCCGCCACCCCGCCATCGAGTGACCCTTGGTGAGGGTGTACAGCTCGACTCCGACGTCCTTGGCGCCCGGGACCTGGAGCAGGCTCGGCGCCTCGTAGCCGTCGAACGTGATGTCGGCGTAGGCGAAGTCGTGAACCAGCATCACGTCGTGCTCCTTGGCGAACGCCACCAGCCGGGGGAAGAAGTCGTCGCCGACGGTCATCGTGGTCGGGTTGTGGGGGAACGACACCAACACGACCCGGGGGCGGGGCCACGAGTCGAGGAAGGAAGCGTGGAGCCGGGTGAAGTAGTCGGCGTCCGGGGTGACCTGGACCCGGCGCACCTCGGCGCCGGCGAGAGCCGCGGCGTAGATGTGGATCGGATAGGACGGTTCCGGCACCAGGGCCACGTCGCCGGGCTGCACCAGGGCCCACATGAGATGGGCGAGGCCTTCCTTGGCGCCGATGGTGCTGATCGCCTCGGTGTCGGGGTCGAGTTCGACGCCGAAGCGGCGCCGGTAGCGCTGGGCGATCGCCTTGCGCAGGTTGGGGAGGCCGCGGGAGGCCGAGTAACGGTGGTTGCGGCCGTTGCGGGCGGCCTCGACCAGCTTCTCGACGACCGGCTCGGCCGTCGGGATGTCCGGGTTGCCGAACCCGAGGTCCACGATGTCCTCGCCGGCGCGCCGTGCCTCCAGCTTGAGACGGTCGACCTGTGCGAAGACGTAGGGCGGCAGATTGCCGATGCGACGGAACTCCATGGAACCTCCTCGTTGCCGGAGGCTAGTGGGCGGCGGTGGGAGGGGAAGCGATCGGGTCCGGCGTCACGACCAGCGCTCCGGGTGGCGCACCTCGAGCCCGCCGAGAACGGTGACG
>JASFUV010000155.1:0-4342 GCA_050050155.1 Acidimicrobiia bacterium
TGCTGGTGTTCTGGCCGCTGGTCTCGTGCCTGTACACGTTCTTCTTCCGGAAGACCGGCCGCATCTGGGTCGGCGCCTTCATGGTGACCGTGTACATGGTCTGGACCCTGGCAGCGAGCGGGGACTTCGTGGTGTGGCGGATCATCGGCTGACCCACCGCCGCTCACCCACAGGCAACCACGGCGGTTGCCGAACGTGACGGAGGAGGCCCGGCCGGGTATCCCGGCCGGGCCTCCGCTTTCGCTGCCGGGTCGGCCGCGACGCCATGGGCAACCGAGCCTTGGTGCACGTCTGTGCAATGTGACTGGGAGGCCTTGCGTCGACCCTTTGGAGGGGATATCTATCAGACAGGGTGGCGACGCGGCCCCACGGGTGGAGGATCAACAGTGAACGACGGTCGGCTCTATGCCGAATCCCATGAGCAGACGGTGCAAGAGGCCGCCCGGGCCTTCTCGGTCGGCACTTCGAAGTTGGACGTCCTGGTCGTCGGAGGGGGCGTCACCGGCGCCGGAATCGCGGTCGACGCCGCGACCCGCGGACTCGTGACGTGCCTCGTCGAAGCCGACGACTGGGCATCGGGAACCTCGAGCCGCTCCAGCAAGCTGGTTCACGGAGGCCTTCGCTACCTCCGCACCCTCGACTTCGCCCTCATCCGTGAGGCTCTCCTCGAACGGAACCTCCTCGCCACCAAGCTGGCGCCACACCTCGTCGCCCCCCAGCAATTCGTCTTCCCGTTGAAACGGTGGCAGCGACCCGTCATCGGCGCCGGCGTGATGCTCTACGAGGTCCTCGGATCCGGCAAGACGCGCACTCCCAGCCTCCCGAGGCACCGCCACATCGGCAAGGGACGACTCCGCCAGGTGTTCGCCGCCTTGAACCCGAAGCTCTATCAGGGTGCCATCACCTACTGGGACGCCACCGTCGACGACGCCCGCCTCGTCCTCAGCCTGATGCGGACGGCTCGTGCCGCCGGAGCCCACGTACTCTCGCGAGTCAAGGTGGTCCGCCTTCTCGACGACGGCAAAGGCAGGGTATGTGGGGCGGCGGTCGTCGACCTCGAGTCCGGAGAGGAGTTCGAGATCGAGGCCAAGTCGGTGATCGTCGCCACCGGTGTCTGGACCGAGAAGACCCAGACGATGGCCCCCGGAAGTGGCGGATTGCGGGTGCTGGCCAGCAAGGGCGTGCACATCGTCGTGCCCCGTGACGCCATCCCCGGCAACGCCGCCGTCGTGGCCCCCACCAAGTCGAGCGTCCTGTTCCTGATCCCGTGGGAGGACCACTGGCTCATCGGAACGACCGATACGCCATGGCAACTCGACGTGTCGATTCCCCTGGCCACCGCGTCGGACGTCGAGTACCTCCTCGAGCAAACCAACGCCATCCTGACGAAACCCATCACCCGGGAACAGGTCGTCGGGGTGTTCGCCGGCCTGCGCCCCCTCCTCCAGAAGGGCGTCAAACCGGGGACGAGAACAACCAAGGTGTCACGGGAACACACCGTCGCCTCCCCGGCACCCGGGCTGACCGCGATCGCGGGAGGGAAGCTCACCACCTACCGGCTCATGGCCCGCGACGCGGTGGACCATGCCCTCGGGGAACGAGCCGCGGCGCTGCCCTCGGTCACACACATGACACCGATCGCCGGTGCCGCGCACTTCGAAGAGGTCAAGCAGGAATCGTCGACGTGGCCGGAACGCTTCGGATGGGACGACGCCACGGTCGCCCACCTCCTGCGCCGCTTCGGCGACAACGCCCGTGAGATCGTCGAGATCTGCGAGAAGGACGAGGCGAACGCCAAGCCCCTCACGGAGGCACCCGAGTACCTGCGAGCCGAGATCGTCCATGCCGTCACCCACGAGGGGGCGCTGCACGTCGACGACATCCTGGCGCGGCGGACGCACATCGCATTCCAGGTAACCCACCGAGGCGTCGATGCGGTCCAAGAAGTAGCGTCGATCGTGGCCCCGCTCCTCGGCTGGGACGACGACCGACGCGACCGGGAGGTGCGCGAATACGCGACGCTCGCCTCCGCCGAGATGCGTGCGAGCGAACTGCACGACGACCGAGATGCGACCCGTGCCTTCCTCGAGCACCTCGGCCGCGATGCAGCGTACGTTGGCGCCGCAGGACGGGCGTCGATCAGCTGGAACGACCGGAACGCACACCAGTGAACACGGCACCCGCCACCTGCCGATCGAGGGACGGGTGATCGCAGCGAGAGACGTCCAGGGTGCACGCGAGAGGGCGCCACGAAGGAGGCAACCGGGAAGGGCAACAACGCAGTGAGAAAGCAGGCAGAGGGCGTGCCTTCGTGCCCTCGCCGCGATTGGAGAAGGGGCACGGCCACCTCGACTGGATGACCGTGTACCACGCGCAACACACATCGGGAGTGGAGGTATTCGATGACAATGTCATCTGACCCGCAAAGCGGGTCTACGACTGTATCGGGGGGGTGGCGTCGCGGAACCTGGTCTGACGGGTCGAAGCGGCTGCTGGTGATCTCCTTGTTGATGATGCTGCTCGGCAGCCTCTTCGCGAGGTGGATCCACACCGATTTCGGGAGCACCTCGGTCACCGAGGTGACGATCTCTACCGGCGACGGGCACCTGATGAGCGCCTTCCTGTACATGCCCGAGGGCGTGTCGCCGCAGACTCCGGCGCCGGGCATCGCCATGTGGCACGGGTTGAACAACTCCAAGGAGTACATGTCCAACACCGCGCTGGAGATGGCTCGCCGCGGCTACGTCGTCGTCTCGGCGGACATGACCGGGCACGGCTCGTCCAACGGCGCCAACCAGGACATCGGATGCGGCGGCCCGGCCACACTCACCTACCTGCAGGGGGTAGCCGGGGTCGACACGTCACGGATCGGCCTGGTCGGCATGTCCCAGGGTGGATTCTGTGCCGCCACCTCAGCGGCTCTGTCGCAGCCTGACGGCTACAGCTCGATCTTCTATATGGAGTCCGAACCGAATCCCCCCGGCCCGCCGTTCGTGGACGCCTACATGGGCATGCACAACATGGCGTGGAACATCGGCAGGTTCACCGAACTCGGCATCATGATCGCGGTCGACAAGGGCGACGACGCCACGATGTCGCCGGCGCTGCTGCCGTTGTTCGGCACCGACGGCCCGATCGTGCCTGATCAGGTGTACGGATCGATCGCGGAAGGCACGGCACGCATCCTCTACACACCGTATGAGGAACACGCCATGTCGACCGACTCGGTAGCCGCCATCGGCAACGCCATCGAGTGGATGAACGCCACCTTGGGTGCCGGGACCATGGGACGGGGAAGCCAGATCTGGCCCCTCAAGCTGCTCGGCACCACCGTGGCGCTGTTCGGCGGGTTCCTGTTCCTGTTCGCCATGGGCGGCCTGTTGCTACGGACCCGCAAGTTCTCCTCGCTGGTCAAGCCGGTACCTGAGTACCGGGGCCTGACCGGCGGACTCTGGTGGGTCGGCGCCGTCGTGACCACGGCCTTGGGGCCGTTGCTCTACCTGTGGATCTGGGACCACATGTTCGGGAACCCGTGGATCAAGGTGAACACGCTGTGGCCACAGTCGTTCACCAACATCTACATGGTATGGGCGGTCCTCATCGGCGTCATCGCCTGGGCGCTGATCGCGCTCAACCACTACACGGTGACGAAGCGGCAGGGTGCCACACTCGACAACTACGGCATCACCGAGCCCGGCAGCGGGATCGACTGGTCCATGGTTCTACGCTCGGTGGGGTTCGTGTTCGTGGCCCTGGCGCCCCTGTACCTGCTGCTGGCGTTCGTCAAGGGCGTCTGGCACGTCGACTTCCGCATGTGGGTCGTCAACCTGCAGCCGATGACGCCGGCACGATGGCTCGCCTTCTTCGGGTACCTGGTCCCGTTCGGGATCTACTTCTTCGCCCAGGGGATCCTGTTCAACGGGTTCCTGCGCTGGAAGAAGGGCAAGGCCCCGCAGTGGCAGGAGATGCTGGTCAACTCCATCATGCTGACCTTCGGCGCGTTGGTGTGGATCCTCATCCTCTACATCCCGCTGATGAGCGGGGGCAACCAGCCATTCGGCACAGGCAGCGCCGCCTCGGCAGGCCTTGGAGGTATCTACTACCTGCCCCTGCTGGTGTTCTGGCCGCTGGTCTCGTGCCTGTACACGTTCTTCTTCCGGAAGACCGGCCGCATCTGGGTCGGCGCCACCATGGTGACCGTGTACATGGTCTGGACCCTGGCGGCGAGCGGGGACTTCGCGATCTGGCGGATCCTCGGCTAACCGACCACCGCCGAACCACAGGCAACCACCCCGGTTGCCGAACGTGACGGAGTGGAGGCCCGGCCGGGACACCGGCCGGG
>JASFUV010000156.1:0-4337 GCA_050050155.1 Acidimicrobiia bacterium
CTCGTGGACCTCGTAGACCTCGGCGATCTGGAAACCGGTCGTGAACACCGGATTGAGCGACGAGTTGGGCTGCTGGAAGATCATCGAGATCCGGTCGCCGCGGATGGAGCGGATTTCCTTGAGCGACATGGTGAGCAGGTCGTCGCCGTGGAACAGCACCTCGCCCTCCACGATCTCGCCCGGGTCGGCCACCAGCCGCAGCACCGACATGGACGTCACCGATTTGCCGCAGCCCGACTCGCCGACCAGTCCGAGGATCTGTCTCCTCTGCACGGTGAGATCCACTCCGTCGACGGCCTTGACCACCCCGTCACGCGTGAAGAAGTGGGTCTTGAGGCCCCGGACCTCGAGCAGCGGTGCCCCGTCTGCCTCGCCGGGGGTGGGTGCGGCATCGGGCCGATCGCTCATCGGTTCAACCGGGGGTCGAGGGCGTCGCGCAGCCCGTCACCGAGCAGGTTGAAGGCGAGGACGTTCCACATGATGGCGAGGCCGGGGAAGAACACCAGGTGGGGCGCCGTGAAGACCTGGTTGCGCTCCGCCGCCAGCATCGAACCCCATTCCGCCGTCGGCGGCTGCACGCCGAGGCCGAGGAACGACAGTGCCGCGATCTCCAGCACCGCGGTGGCGACGCCCAGCGTCGCCTGCACCACGAGCGGCGTCAGCGAGTTGGGAAGGATGCGATGCCACAGGATGCGCAGCGAGCCCACCCCGAGCACCCGGTCCGCCTGGATGAAGTCCTGCTCCTTGATGGACAGCACACTGGAGCGCACAACGCGCGCGTAGGCGGGAATGGTGACGATGGAGATGGCGAGGATCGATTTGAACAGCCCGGTGCCGGTCACCGACACGATGAAGATGGCGAGGAGCAGCGCAGGGAACGCCAGCAGCACGTCCATGATCCGCATCAGGACGTTGTCGACCCGGCGCCCGAAGAACCCGGCGGTGAGACCGATGATGGTCCCGATGGCGACGGCGAACCCGACCGCCCCCAGGCCGGCCAGCAACGAGACCCGCGACCCGTAGATGAGCCTGCTGAACTCGTCGCGGCCGTTGCCGTCGATGCCGAGGATGTGCTGCGGGACGGACGAGTCGCACCCGAAGAGGTGGATGCACGGCGGATCGCGGGGGCTGACGCCCTCCCCGAAGAGCACCTCGTTGGGCTCGTAAGGAGCGATGAGCGGGGCGAAGATCGCCACGACGATGAGCAGGGCCAGCATCGCCACGCCGATCCGCGCCGATCGTTTGCGCGCCAGCTCACGGAAGGCGTTGCCCCACAGGCCCCGCGCCGGGAGGGCCGCCACCTCGGTGACCTGATCGTCGGGACGGATCTCGAGCGCCATCAGCCCACCCTCACTCTCGGATCGAGGTAGGTGTAGACGAGGTCCACGATCAGGTTGGTGACCACGAAGCCGATCGCGATCACGAGCGTGAAGCCCTGGACGACCGTGTAGTCACGCGATTCGATCGCGTCGAACACGGTCTTGCCCACTCCGGAGAGGTTGAAGATCGTCTCGGTGAGGATCGCTCCGCCCAGCAGTGTCCCGAGCGACAGCCCGATCACGGTCACCACCGGCAGCATGGCGTTGCGGAGGGCGTGGCGGATGACGACGACCCGCTCGGCGAGGCCCTTGGCGCGGGCGGTGCGCACGTAATCGAGGCCGAGCACGTCGAGGAGGCTGGAGCGGGTCATGCGGGCGATGATCGCCATGGGAATGGTGGCGAGGGCGAGCGCCGGCAAGATGAGGTGGCCCACCGCCGACCGGAACACGTCCCACTGGCCCGTCACCAGCGAGTTGAGCACGGTGAAGTTGCCGAAGAACGTGAAGATGCCGTTGGTGCCCCACCCCCACACATCGAAGAAGCGCTCCGGGATGAGGCCGGCGTCGAGCCGGCCCGAAGGCGGTAAGGACAGCGGCGTGTCGCGCAACACCACGGCGAAGAGGTACTGCAGCATCAACCCCAGCCAGAACACCGGCATCGAGACCCCGATGTTGGCGCCCACCATGGTGGCGACGTCGGTCTTGGTGTTGTGGCGGTAGCCGGAGATGATCCCGAGGGGCACCCCGACCAGCACCGCGATGATCAGGGCGGCGAACGACAGCTCGATCGTGGTGGGGAGCCGTTCCACCAGGAGGGTGCTCACCGGCTTGGCGAACCGGAACGATTCCCCGAGGTCACCGGTGGCGACGTCGCCGAGGTAGATGCCGAACTGCTGGACGATCGGCTCGTTGAGACCGTACCGGTCGTTGTAGGCGTCGCAGATCTCATCGGTGGCCCGTTCCCCCAACGCGGCGATGCAGGGATCACCCGGAATGAGCCGCGCCAAGGCGAACACTGCGATCAGGATTCCCAAGAGGACGGGAATCGACGACAGCAGCCGGCGCACGATGAATCTGCCCAAGGGTCCGCAGGCTAATCGGCGCGGAAGAGGGACGGGGATTCGACCCCGTCCCTCTCCGTTGTCTGACTCGGTTCTCTGCTACTCGGCGGGTGGGTTCAGGAACGACAGGAAGTCGGCCTGGAAGTACGTGAAGTTGCCGTCACGACCCACATGGAGCGGATCCGAGGCGTCCCACTGCACGACCCACGACTTGACCACGTCGTTGGCGTCGAACGTCGACCCGTCGTGGAACTTCACTCCGGAACGGAGATGGAACGTCCACACGGTGCCGTCGTCGTTCGCCTCCCAGGTCTCCGCCAATCCCGGCTGGACCGCGGTCCCGCCGATCTCGTAGGAGAGCAGCGACTCGTTGATCTGCTCGCAGGCACGCAGCGACTCGCCGTCCGTCTCGTCGGCGCAGTAGAGGCCGATCGGCTCGGCGTTCTGCATCCACACGAACTGGTCACGGCCACCCGGGTCCATCACGGCGAAGTACTCGTTGCCGAGCGGGCTCGCCTGAGTGTTGGTGACGTCGGCGCGGTAGGCCGTGCCGGAACCACCATGGGCCACGGGAACCATCGGCACGTGCTCCTTGAGCAACTCGGACGCCTGCTGATACAGCTCGAGCCGGGCCGTCGGGTCGGCCACCTGGGCCGCCTCGTTGAGCACCTCGTGGATGTCGTCGAAGCCTTCGCCGAACTGGGCGGAGGCGCCGGCGCCGAAGTGGTAGTCCAGGAAGTTGGTGGCGTCCGGATAGTCGGCGCCCCACCCCAGCAGGTACATCGTGAGATCACCGGCGTCGCTGGCGTCGAGGAAGGCCCCCGACTCCATGACCTCGATGTTCACGGTGATGCCGAGCTCGGCGAGCTGGGCCTGGATGTCGGTCGCCACCGTGCTCGGGCTCGGCAGGTAGCTGCGAACCACGTCACGGTAGTTGAGCGTCACCTCGAAACCGTCCGGGTAGCCGGCATCGGCGAGGAGACTCTTTGCGGTCTCCAGGTCGTAGTCGTACCACACCGGTTCGGGTGTCCACCCGAAGATCGATTGTGGCAGGAACTGATCCGCCACCGTCGATCCCGGCGGGTAGAAGTTGTCGACGATGCGCTGGCGGTCGATGCCCATGGCGATCGCCTGCCGCACCCGCTCGTCGCCGAACGGTTCCTTGTCGCGGTTGAGACCGACGTAGAAGATGTTGGTCCCTTCCCGCTGCAGGAGCTGCAGGTTGGCGTCGCCTTCGATCACGGCGAAGTCGTCACGGCCCGGGTTGTCGATGCCGTCGACGGTGCCGGCCTGGAGCTCGACGAGACGCTGAGCGGCCTCAGAGCTCCACCGGAACACCAGAGTGCCCGTCTCGGCGGGCGCGCCCCAGTAGTCGTCGAACCGCTGCAGCACCAACTGGTTGCCCCGTTCCCACTGCGAGAGCATGTAGGGACCGGTTCCGACCGGATGCTCGAACAACTCGGGACCGCCGCCGCCGGTGGCCTCGAGTACCTCCTCCGGGAAGATCCCGAAGGCGGAGAACGCCACCTTGGACGCGAACGCCACGTCCGGCTGGCACAGCTCGAACTGCACCGTCAGCTCGTCCACCGCGGTGATGCTCTTCAGCAGTCCGCCGTAGTCGCAGCTGTCGGCCGCGAGGGAATACCCCTCGAACGCGGCGCCTGCCGCGGTCGTCGTGGTGTCCGCGCCGGCCGTCGTGGTCGTCTCGGCAGCCGTCGTCGTCGTGTCTTCGCTACTGCTCCCGCAGGCGGCGGCCAGCAAGGCCACAACCGCCATCAGCAACAGCCATCGTTTGGTGAATTTCATATCTATGGGTGCCTCCTTCCCAAGGGTGGTTGAACCACCGCCGCAAAGTTAGCGGATTCGGCCCCGCCAAGCTCCGGCGACGCCCCCCCGGCCACCACCGGCGATGCGGTCCGATGCCTTGGAAGCGCCGGGCGAATCCAATACGCTCCGG
>JASFUV010000157.1:0-4330 GCA_050050155.1 Acidimicrobiia bacterium
CGGGCACGTACAGCGTGCAGCGGGGATCGCGCCGGAGGCGCCGGGTGCGAACCCTCCCCTGAGTGCCGCTGCTCCAGAGCGTGCCGTCGACGAGAGCGATCCCCACCCGGGCCACCTTGGCGACCCCGTCCTTGCCGACGGTGATCATCGCGGCGGCGTGATGGTCCTCGAGAAACGCGAGCTGTGTCACAGAGAGTGTCATCGCGTCAATCTAGGGGGACCGGAGTTCCTTCGACGACGGTCCCGGCGCGACCGCGCCGGGTCAGGCCTCCTCGAACAGCAGCGTGAATGCCCGGGCGATCTCGTCGTCGCCGACCTCCATGGCGGCGTCCCCCACGTACAGCTCGGTCCAGCTCACCCCCGGGACGTCGGCAGGTCCCGCCCAGCTGAACACCCAGATCCCCGTCTCCTCCGCCACCCGATCACGGGCCGCCAGGGCCTCCTCCGCGTCGAGGTCGAAGAACAGGTGCATCATGTTGACGTGAGGCGGATCGGGCAGCACACGCACCCCCTCGATCTCGTGGATCGCCTCGGCGAGGCGCCGGGCCCGCTCCAGGTATGCCGGCATCTTCGCCAGCCTCCCCTCCCACTGCATCGCGGCCGACGCCACGTTCGGGGTGAGGGTGAACAGGTTGCCACCGCTGCGGCGCTGCCACACGACAGCCTCGTCGATGAAGTCCTTCGCCCCCAACAGCATCGACCCCGGCAAGGCGCCGATGCCCTTGTAGAACGACACGTAGCACGAGGCGAAGCCCCGGCAGATCTCGGCGTAGTCGTGACCGAACGCCGGAGCGCACCCCCACAGACGGGCCCCGTCGAGATGGAGCGGGATCCCCCGCTCCCCCGCCATCGCCTTCAGCTCCTCGAGCTGTTCCCAGGTGGGGAGCTGGGCGCCCGCCTCCCGGATCGGTAGCTCGGTGAGGACGGCGGCGAGCGGAGACGGCACGGCGGCGAGGTGCTCGGCCAGCATCGGCTCGCGCTCCGGCCCGATCAGGGTGGCGTGAAGACCGTGGAGGTGGGCGTAGCCGCGTTGCTCGTGCAGTTCGACGTGGGCCGTCGGATGCATGCCGACCGTGTGGTTCCCGGCCCGATCCGCCCAGATGCGCAGGGCGATCTGCTGCGCCATGGTCCCGCTCGGCATGAAGCGCCCCGCCTCGTACCCGAGCCGCTCGGCGACCTCCGCCTCGAACGCCTCGATCAGCTCCCCTTCGCCGTAGTGGTCGAGCGCCACGTCGTGCTCCTCGCACCAGGCCGCGACGTCCGCCAGCATCCGCGCCGGAGGCATATCTCCGTGGGTGTGGATCACTCGGCTGGCGGCGCGCAGGGCATCGCGGTCTTCCATGGCGCTCATCCTCGCAGGCACGGACCGCCGAGGCGACGGCGACGGACCTGCCATGCAACCGGCCCCACGGCGCCGGTCATGTATCCTCACCCCATGGCACTCGCATGGGAACAAATCGTCGTCGACTGCCACGACCCCGTGGCGCTGGGGCGCTGGTGGTGTCAGGCCCTGGGATGGGTGATCGTCATCGACGATCCTGAGGAGATCGAGATCCGGCCCGACGACGACACGTTCCCCGGCTTGCTCTTCCTCCCCGTTCCCGAGCCGAAGACGATCAAGAACCGGCTCCATCTCGATTTCCGCCCCGACGATCAGGAGGCCGAGGTCGATCGTCTCATCGCCCTCGGCGCCACCCGCGTCGACATCGGCCAGGGAGACGTCACGTGGGTGGTCCTCGCCGATCCCGAAGGCAACGAGTTCTGCGTGCTGCGGTCGAAGGACCGCGCCGGCCCCGACGCGTAACGACCGAGCCATCCCGACGCGAGGTTCCCGCCGCCGGACCCCTTCCGGCGACCCGGCCGTTCGGTACGCTTGGGCCAACCGCCTCCCGAGAGGCCATCCGACCACCGTGGCAGGATCGGAGATCGCCGTCGAACAGCGCGTCAGCCTCATCACCCTCGGCGTCGCCGACCTAGAGCGATCGCGCACGTTCTACGAGCAACTCGGATGGCGAGGCCACGAGGTCGAGGAGACGGTCTTCTTCCAGGCAGGGGGCCTGGCCGTGGTGCTGTGGGGTCGGGAGAAGGTGGCGGCCGACGCCGGCGTCGAAGACGACGGCACGAGCCGGTTCGGTGGGACCGCCCTCGCCCACAACGTCCGGTCCCGTGACGAGGTGGACCGGGTGATCGCTGCCGCCAGGAACGCCGGGGCCGAGGTCACCAGGCAGCCGGCGGAGACCTTCTACGGCGGGTACGCCGGTGTCTTCCGGGATCCCGACGGCCACGTGTGGGAGATCGCCCACAATCCCGGCTTCACGCTGAGGCCCGACGGCTCACTCGTCCTGCCCGACTTCGGCCCCTGAGGGTTTCGGCTCGCGCGCCCCCTGTGTCGGGTCACAGATCGCCGGGAAGGGATGCGAGGCCCCGTGGCGTCATCCGTCCCCCCGCCACCAGACGGCGGGCGATCTCCCGGTTCCCCTCGGTCCAATGCGATCCGGGACGGCGGGGCATGAACCGGATGGCGTAGCGCTCGTCGTCGATGCCCTTGGTCTGGGTGTCGACCCATCCATGGCGGATTCCCTGCTCCAGCAGGTCGCCGGAGGTAACGGTCTGCTTGCCGGACGCCTTCTTGTAGATGGCGACCACGACATCGGAGGCATCCTCGCCGTGCTCGGCCAGCCAGGCGTCGAATTCCCCCGCCTCCGCGATCGGGATCGCCCCCGAGACGTCGAGCGCCATTCAGCCCGCCTCGCCTTGCCGCTCCTCGACCCTCATGTCGTGTGATCGGCCCACGTCGGGTCCGCCTCGGTATCGAGATCGAGCGGGAGCGGCCAGGCGCCGACCGGCTCGGGCGCCCCACGCTGCGGAGCCGGCTCCTCGATCGGCGCCGGCCGGGCCAGCGACGAATCGACCTCGACGATGATCACCCGCTGCTGCTCGCCAATGTCCATGGTGTGTTCCTCCTGGCTCGTTGTCGGATGTAGGTCTCCATCTCCTCGAGGCGCCGGGGCGCCTCGACCTCCGGTGCGGTCTTGATCACGGCGGGACGGGCGAATACCCGGTCGATGCGGGTCGGGTCGCTGCTCAGCAGCAGGTGACCGTCGCATTCGGCGGCGAGCGCCACCACGGTGGCGACGGCGCCTCGATACCCCGTCTCGTGCTCGATCACCTTGCCGGTCAGCTCGACCATGCCCAGGGCGACATCTCCGATCTCGGCGACGTCGAACCCGTCGAGCAGGTCGTCGAGGCTCTTCGCCGCGTACACGCCACATCCGAGCCTGCCGCAACCCCCGTCGCTGTGCGGTATCTCGCCGTCATCCGGCCGGTGGCGGCAGGTCGCCGCCATGGTGCGTGTCCGCCAGCGCTCCCGAACGCCGTTGAGGCCCTCCAGCGTCACCGCCCACACCCGGAACCCCATGACTGGGACCGGGGACCAGCCTTCGGCGTGAGCCCGCCGTTCCCGGGTCACGATCTCCTCCAGGCAGTACTCGATCCAGGCCTCGAGCCGCTCGACCTCCGCCTGTGCCGATCTGGCCTCGGCTGCGGCCCGCTCAGCCTCCCCCACGAGCCAGGCGCTCCGCCGCTGCCGGACCAGGAACGCCTTCTCCGCCGCCAGCACCTCGTCCGTCCCCTCCAACGCCCCGTAGCGGACCTGGTAGCGGCGCACCTCGGCGCGCAACTGGGCGATGCGCTCCGCCGCCCCTGGGCTGTACTCCGGTTCCATGGCGCCCTCCAAAGAGGCCTTTCACCCTATGTGAGCGAACACACGTTCGCAAGGGAGGGGCGGGGTTTGATTTCGCGACCCGGAGGCGGGCGCCCCGGCCTACCCCGCCGACTCGTCGACCATCAGCTTGGCGGTGCGCTCGTCGACGACGAGGTGGGTCGCCACCCGTGCCCGGAGGGCAGCCCGGATCGCGGTGGCCTTGGCGTCGCCGGCCGCGACACACAACCGTCGTGGGATCCGCTGCAGCTGTGCCGGTGTCGGCCCGGTGGCGCGCTCGTTGAGGACCAGATCCGAGTACGTGCCGTCCTCCCGGAGGAACACGGTGCACACGTCGCCCACCACGCCCTCACGGTCGAGCAACGCGAAGTCCTCCTCTTCCAAGTAGCCCGCCGTGTAGACGTGGCTGGGGACGGCCCCGGCAACCGCACCGACCGAGAAGAGGGCGATGTCGGCCCGACGCTGCAGGTCGAGCACGCGCCTCGTCGAACGCTCCCGCCACATCGCCTCTCGTGTCTCGGCGTAGTCGAAGAAGGCGGGCACCGGGAAGAGCTGGATCTCCGCATCGAAACAGAGGGCGAACTGGGACAGCAACGATTCGGCGTAGAG
>JASFUV010000158.1:0-4304 GCA_050050155.1 Acidimicrobiia bacterium
GCTGGAGCGGCGGTTCGGTTCCGGGGTCATCCAGCTCCTTCGCGGGCGGCGCCGAGCATGCTCTCGGCTTCGGTGCGGATGTCGTCGGGAAGGTCGTCGAAGCCGAGCAGCGTCTCCAGCGGGGCGATGGCGCCGGCCGGGTCGTCGAGCCCGTCGAGGCGGATGTTGGCGAGGTACCAGTAGGGCAACTCCTGCTCGGGGGCGATCTGGAGTGACCGCTCCACGAACTGGGCGGCGACCTCGGACTCGCCGGACAGGTAGGTCATCCATCCGACGTTGGCGAGCGCTTCGGGGTTCTGTTCCTCGTCGAGGATGATCAGGTAGTGGTCGAGCGCCTTGTCGAACTCCCCGTCGTAGAAGTAGCGCCTCGCCAGGGCCAGCCGCATCGGGGTGTTGTCGGGGAAGTCGGCGATGACCGCTTCGAGCTGCTCGTTGGTGACCTGCGACAGATCGACGCCCTGCCCGGCCACGACGTCGGACACGACGCCTTCGGCCCCGGCCGTCCCGTCTTGGGATCGGAGGGCGGCAACGGCCGCGATGGTGATCCCCACGGCGGCGACGACCACGACGATGGCGCCGGCGAGGAGGCGCCGCGACCCGGACCGGACCGGCGCCGCCGGCTCGTCGTCGGGGGCGGCGGCGAGCTGCTCGCGGAGGTCGTCGCGTTCCTCCTGGTACGTGGCGCGGAGGCGCTCGGCCCACACGTCGTCCAATTCGCCCTCCCCCCGCTGGCGGTCGACGTCGGCGAGGTCGCGCTCGACCTGGGCGAGGCGCTCCTCGAGCTGGTCGCGCCCGATGCTCATGACGGCGGCCTCTCGCGGCGCCGTCGTGCGATGGCGACGGCGCCCACCGCGATGGCCCCCACCGGGATCAGCCACAGGGCGAGGCCCCATCCGCTGCGGGCCGGGTCGAGCAGGATCTGGTCGCCGTAGCGGGCCGCGAAGTAGTCCTCGATCTCGGCGTTGGTCATGCCGTCGGCCACCTGTTCGGCGATGATGGCGCGCAGGTCGCGGGCGACGTCGGAAGTGGAGTCCGCCAGGGATTCGCCGCTGCAGAACGGGCACCTGATGCCCGACGCCACCTGCTGGACCCGCCCGGCGGGATCGGCGTCGCTCGCTGTGGGGAGCAGGCCGGCGACGATGATCGCCAGGGCCGCCAGCGGGACGATCCATCCCAGCGTGCGGCGCGTCAGGTCACGCACGGCTCTTCTCCGGCGACCGGACGGGGTCCCTGGCGCGCCGGCGCCCCAGGTAGGCGAAGGCTCCGCCTCCCACCGCGACGAGGCCTCCCGCCCACAGCAGCCATTGCAGCGGGAAGATGTACACCCCGAGCACGATCTCGCCGGTGCTGCCGCCGACGAGGGAGAGGAACGTGTCCTCCAGGATGCCGGTGTGGATCGCCGGCGACGCCACCGCCGGCGGGCGCCGGTACTCGTTGACGGACGGCGCCATCACCGCGATCTCCTGCTGGCAGTCGTCGCGCATGAGGCGCACTCGAGTTTCGGTGACGGTGCGTTGCGGTTCGGTGCGGGTCGTGGATCCGAGATACTCGACGCAGTACCCGTCCACCACCGCGGTGTCGCCCTCGGCGAGCCGGACTTCGGCCCGGGTGGCGAGCCCGGTCGAGGTGGCGATGGCGAGGGCGACGAGGGCGACCCCGATGTGTGCGATCTGCCCACCCCAGTACCCGGCGTCGCCGCCGAGCACCCGGGTCAAGGCGCGGCCGGCCGTCACCCCGCTGCGACGCACCGCCCGGGCCTGTTCCCAGAAGCGACGCACCGCCACCCCGATGACGAACGAGGAGAGCACGACGACGATCACGACCGGCACCGAGCGCACCCCCACCAGCACCGCCACCGCTCCGGCCACGAGGGCGAGTCGCAGCGGGGTGCGGATCCGGGCCCACACGACCGGGGCACGCGCCACCCGGTAGGGCGCGATCGACCCGACGCCGATGGCGAGCAGCAGCACCAGGGCGATGGGAAGGGTGACGCGGTCGAAGAAGGGCCGCCCCACCGAGACGACATCGCCGGAGAACGCCTCGGTGAGGATCGGGTACAGGGTGCCCACCAGGATGGTGAAGGCGAAGACGGCGAGCAACAGGTTGTTGAGCAGGAACGCCCCTTCCCGGCTGGCGAGGGACTCGAGCCGGGGCGTCGACCCGATCAGGTCGGCGCGCCACGCGAACAGCCCGAAGGAGGCGAGCAGCACCAGCACGAGGAAGCCGAGCAGCGCCGGCCCCACCCCGGACTGGGTGAAGGAGTGCACCGACAGGATGGTGCCGGAGCGGGTGAGGAAGGTGCCGAGGATGGTGAGGGCGAACGTCGAGATGAGGAGCACCAGGTTCCAGGCCTGGAGCACGCCGCGCCGTCGCTGCACCGCCGCCGAGTGGATGAATGCGGTGGCGACCAGCCACGGGATGAAGGCGGCGTTCTCCACCGGGTCCCACGCCCAGTACCCGCCCCACCCGAGCACCGCGTACGACCACCAGGCCCCGAGCAGCACGCCGAGGGTGAGGAAGGACCAGGCCAGCAGCGACCAGCGGTGGGTGCGCTCCAGCCAGGTCCGACCTTGCTCCCCGCGGGCGAGGGCGGAGATGGCGAAGGCGAACGGCACCGTGAACCCGACGAATCCGAGGTACAGCATCGGCGGGTGGATCGCCATCAGGATGTTGTTCTGGAGGAGCGGGTTGGGGCCGAGGCCGTCGAGGGGGGCGGTGGCGGCGGCGAGCGGGAACCAGTTCGAGGCCTGACACACTCCGCCGGCGACCTCGGTGCAGACCCGGAACGGGTTGGCGACGGTGGCCATCATCCCGAACCAGAAGAGGGCGACGACGCCGAGGACCGCAAGCGCCCCGGCCCCGAGCCCGTCGCCGCGCCGTACCTTGCGGGCGACCATCCAGGTGAATCCGGCCAAGACCAGTCCCCACAGCACGATGCTGCCTTCGAGGGCGGCCCAGGCCGCGGCGAGGAGGAAGACCAGCGGGGTGGATCGTGACGAGTGGTCGGCGACGTACTGGAGGGTGAAGTCGTGGCTGAGGATCCCGAGCTCGAGGATGAGGAAGGCGGCGACCGCCCCTCCGGCGAGGAGGGCGACCGGTGTCCTGAGCTGCGCCTCGGGAGCGCCGGGACGGGCAGCCCGGAACCCGGCGACCGCCAGCCAGGCGGCGCCGCCTGCCGCGGTCAGGACCGCGAGGTATCCGGCGAGGGCGATCACGGCTCGCTCAGTTCGTGTTCGGTCCGGTCGTACACCTCGCCGTCTTCGGTCCGGTATTGCTCGTCGTGTTTGATGAGCATGTTGTCGGAGTGGAACTCGTGTCCGTCCCAGGTGCCTTCGACCACGACCCCGATGCCGTCGGCGAACAGCTGCGGCGGGGCGCCTTGGTGGAGGACGGGCACCCCTTCCCTCCCGTCGGTGAGGACGAAGCTGACCCCGTCGGCGCCTTCGGTGATGGTGCCGGCTTCGACCTGGCCTCCGAGGCGGAGCCGGGGGGTGGGCAGGTCGGTCCGTGCCATCAGCTCGGTCGGCGTGTTGAAGTAGACGAGGTTGCTGGTGAGGTTGACGAGCAGGGCGACCAGGACGCCGATCACGATCACGGCCGGGACCACGAAGCGCCAGTAGCGTCTCATGTCACCGCCGCTCGGCGAGGCGGCGCCGTACCTTCCGCAGCCGGCCGGCGAGCGCCACCAGGTAGACGGCGAGCGCCCCGTAGGTGACGGTGTACCCGAGGACGGCCCATTTCACGAGCGGCTCCTCCCGGCGGTGACCTCCGGAGCCGACACCGCGTCACCGGCGACCGGGCCGGCGGGGGCGGCGGCGTCGTCGTGGAGGGCGAGTTCGAGGCGGGCGAGTTCGATCCGGTGCCGCATCAGCGCCGCGTACAGCAGGGTGAAGGCGGCGACGCCGATCCACAATGCCGCCAGCAGGGGCGGGTCGATCTGCATCTCGTCGGGTCGCAGCAGGGTCGGCGGCTGGTGGAGGGTGCGCCACCAGATCACCGAGAAGTGCACGATCGGGATCTGGAGGACGCCGACGATGCCGAGGAGGGCCGCCCGCCGGGCCCGCGTTTCGGGGTCGCCGATGGTGCGGCGCAACGCCAGGTACCCGACGTAGACGAAGAACATGATGGCGGTGAGGGTGAGCCGGGCGTCCCATGTCCAGTAGACGCCCCAGATGGGTTTGGCCCAGATCATGCCGTCGATCACGGCCAGTCCGGTGAACAGCACGCCGATCTCGGCGGAGGCTTCCGCCACGTGGTCCCAGCGCATCCGCCGGGTGAGGAGGTAGGCGATGCTGGCGAGAAGG
>JASFUV010000159.1:0-4300 GCA_050050155.1 Acidimicrobiia bacterium
GCCGGAGGCCTCGATGTCGATCGCCGGGTAGATGCGCTTGTCGGCCAGCTTGCGGTCGAGGCGCAGCTCCATGTTCCCGGTGCCCTTGAACTCCTCGAAGATCACCTCGTCCATCCGGGAACCCGTCTCCACCAGCGCGGTGCCGAGGATGGTGAGGCTGCCGCCCTCCTCGATGTTGCGGGCGGCGCCGAAGAAGCGCTTCGGCGGGTACAGGGCGGTCGAGTCGACACCACCGGAGAGGATGCGGCCCGACGCCGGCGTCGCCAGGTTGTGGGCCCGGGCCAGGCGGGTGATCGAGTCGAGCAGCACCACGACGTCGGTGCCCATCTCGACGAGCCGCTTGGCCCGCTCGATCGCGAGTTCTGACACCTGGGTGTGCTCCTCGGCGGGACGGTCGAAGGTGGAGTACACCACCTCGCCCTTCACCGAGCGCTGCATGTCGGTGACCTCTTCCGGCCGCTCGTCGACCAGGACCACCATGAGGTGGCACTCGGGGTTGTTGGCGGTGATCGAGTTGGCGATCTCCTTGAGCACCGTCGTCTTGCCGGCCTTCGGCGGCGACACGATCAAGCCGCGCTGGCCCTTTCCGATGGGAGCGATGAGGTCGACGATGCGGGGCAGGATGTGATTCGCCTCGCCGTCGACTTCGAGCGGGAGGCGCACGTCGGGGAACAACGGGGTGAGGTCGGCGAAGCGGACCCGCTGCCGGGCCTGCTCGGGGTCGGCGCCGTTGACGGTCACCGCCCGCACCAGGGCCGGGAACTTCTCTTGCGCCCGGGCGGGGCGGATCGGGCCGGTGCAGATGTCGCCCTTGCGCAGCTTGTGCTTTCGCACCTGGTTGGCGGCGACGTAGACGTCCTTCTCTCCCGGCAGGTAGCCGGTGCATCGCAGGAATCCGTAGCCCTCGGGGAGGATGTCGAGGATGCCTTCGCGGACCTCCAGCTCGGACTCGTCGATCGGCTCCTGCTGGCCCCTGCCGCGGCGCCGGCGCCGGCTGCGGTTGCCACCGGCTCCACCTTGGCCACCGCCTCCGCCTTGGCCTCCGCCTCCACCTTGGCCACCGCCGCCACCTTGGCCTTGACGGTCGTCCTTCTGGCTGGAGCCGCCCTTGTTCTGGCGTTCATCCGAGCCGGACGAACGGTCGCCGTCCGTGCGATCGCCACGGTCACGGTCGCCGTCGGTGCGGACGACTTCCTCGGCGACGGGGACCGGCTTCGCCTCAGGCAGCATCGCTTCGTCGAACTTCTCCGAGTCGATGATGGCGGCGATGAGCTTGGATTTCTGCAGGCCCTGATGGTCGACCTCGACCGTGCCCGCCATCTCGCGAAGCTCGTCGAGACCCAGCTCCTGCAGTCTGGCTCGTGTGGTCATCGGGTGAATACCCCTTTCGACAGCTGAAGGCCATGTTCCCTACAGCCTTCGGAGTCGTGCCTGATCCGGCGGCTCGATGTCTCCCCATGCGTGCGGAGGATGGGCCAAAGAGGCTCGTGGGGTCCCCCGTACCGCGTCGCGCAACCGCGCGCGGGGAGGTGGAATGGATACCGATCCGGCAGTCAGTTTACTTGCGCACCCGTGGTTCGCAAGCCAAATGCCCCCGTTCACGTTGCCCGGGCGGACCGGGGACGACCCCGGGCCCAACGGCGTCAGTTCCAGCCGAGCACGCCGAGCACCGCGTCGAGGGTGGGCCGCACCGTCTCCAGCTCTCCGATGCCGGCGATCGCGGTGTCGGGATCCTTCAATCCATGCCCGGTCAGGGTGCACACCACCGGCCCGTCGGGAAGGTCGTCGCGGTACTTGAGGATGCCGGCGATCGGAGCCGCCGACGCCGGCTCGCAGAAGACGCCCTCCTCCCGGGCGGCGAACCGGTAGGCGGCCAGGATCTCCTCGTCGGTGACGGCTTCGATCCGGCCCCCCGATGCGTCGCGGGCATTGATGGCGCCCGCCCAGGACGCCGGGTTGCCGATGCGGATCGCCGTCGCCACCGTCTCCGGTTCGTCGACGATCTCGCCGCTCACCAGCGGGGCGGCGCCCGCCGCCTGGAACCCCCACATGTGGGGGGCGGTGTCGACTGCGGTGTAGCCCTTCCAGTAGGCGGTGATGTTCCCGGCGTTCCCCACCGGGAGGGCGTGCACGGCCGGCGCCTCCCCCAGCGCGTCGACGATCTCCCACGCCGCGGTCTGCTGGCCGGCGATGCGGTACGGGTTGATCGAGTTGACGAGCGCCACGTCGTGGGTGGAGGTCAGCTCGAGGACCAGTGCAAGGGCGTCGTCGAAGTTGCCGTCGACCGGCACGATGGTGGCGCCGTGCACGATCGCCTGCGCCAGCTTGCCACGGGCGATCTTGCCGGCGGGCAGGATCACGACACAGGCGATCCCGGCCCGGGCCGCGTAGGCGGCGGCCGACGCCGAGGTGTTGCCGGTCGAGGCGCACGCCACGGCACGGGCGCCGTCCTCCAGCGCCTTCGAGACCGCCATGGTCATGCCCCGATCCTTGAACGAGCCGGTGGGATTGGCGCCGTCGTACTTGAGGTAGACGTCGCGTCCCACCTCGGCGGACAGCTTCGTCGCCGGGATGAGCGGGGTGTTGCCCTCCCGTAGCGTCACCACCGGGGTGGCGTCGGTCACGGGGAGCCGGTCCCGGTAGCGGGCGATGAGCCCTTCCCAGCTCATGCCTCGGCGCTCTCGACCCGGATCACCGCGCCCACCGATCGCACCTCGTCGAGGTCGTGAAGGGATTCCACCGCGGCCCGTTGCTGCACCTCGGGGGCCCGGTGGGTGACGATGAGCAGCACCGCCTCCTCCCCCGCCCCCTCCTGGCGCACCGACTTGATGCTGACGTTGGCCCGGCCGAACTCGCCGGCGATGCGGGACAGCACCCCGGGACGGTCCGCCACCGCAAGGCGCACATACCACTTGGTGGCGACGTCGCCGAAGTCGACGAGGGCGCTCGGGGAGAACTGGATGCGGGGGGCCACCTGGGCTTGGGCCAGCAGCTCCCGGGCTGCGTCGATGACGTCGCCGAGGACCGCGGTGGCGGTCGGCTCGCCACCGGCGCCGGGGCCGGCGAACAGCAGCTCGTCGATCGAGGGACCCTCGATGAAGATGGCGTTGGTGGCGCCGCGGATCGCCGCCAGCGGATGCTCGGCGGGCAGCATGGCGGGATGGACCCTGGTGCTCACCCCGGCCGGGGTACGCACCGCGAAGGCGAGGAGCTTGACGACGTAGCCGAGGTCGGCGGCGTAGGCCAGATCCTCGGCGGCGAGGTTCTCGATGCCCTCGTGGTAGACCTGATCGGCGCCGACCCAGGTGCCGAAGGCGAGGCTGGCGAGGATGGCGGCCTTGTCGGCGGCGTCGGCGCCGGAGACATCGGCGGTCGGGTCGGGCTCGGCGTACCCGAGCTGCTGGGCCTCGGCGAGGGCCGAGGCGTAGTCGGTGCCCTCCTCGGCCATCTTGGTGAGGATGTAGTTGGTGGTGCCGTTGACGATGCCGACGACCCGCTCCACCTGCTCACCGGCCAGCGTCTCGGAGAGGGGCCGGATGATCGGGATGCCGCCTCCGACCGCCGCCTCGAACAGGAGCGAGACACCGCTCTCGGCGGCGGCGCCGATCAGCTCCGGGCCCCGGGCGGCGATGAGGGCCTTGTTGGCGGTGATGACCGGCTTGCCGCCCTTGAGCGCGGAGAGGACGAGATCCCCGGCCGGGACCTGCCCGCCCATCACCTCGACGATGAGTTGGACCTCCGGATCGGCGACCACCGCGGCGGCGTCGGAGGTGAGGATGTCGGCGGGGAGGTCGAAGGCGCGGCGCTTGGCGGGGTCGCGGACCGCCACCCGGCGCACCTGGAGATCGAGCCCGGTCTTGAGAGCGATGGCGTCGTGCTCGACGAAGAGGCGGCGGATCAGGGTGCCGCCGACGGTGCCCGCTCCGAGGAGCCCGATACCGACCGTGGTGTCCATGACTGGCGACGATAGCGGGGGCGGAAGGCGGGGAGAAGCCGGAACGACGGCCGTGGCGGCCACCGCCCCGGCGGCGGCTCACCCGAGACCCAGATCGCGGGCTCTCAGGTCCTCGTAGGTCTCGCGGCGGACGACGACTCGGGCCGATCCCCCGGCGGTGAACACCACCGGCGGGCGCAGCACCATGTTGTAGTTGGAGCCCATCGAATGGCCGTAGGCGCCGGTCACCGGCGTGGCGAGCACGTCCCCCACGTCGAAGTCGTCCGGCACCATCGCCTGGTGCACGATGATGTCGCCCGACTCACAGTGCTTGCCGACGACGCGGACCGCCCGGGGGCGATCGGC
>JASFUV010000160.1:0-4295 GCA_050050155.1 Acidimicrobiia bacterium
GGCGTCGCTCACCGCCTCGCGGAGGTGCGGCAAGGCCCGGATGAGGAGGTCGTACCCCTTGTTGGCGGCGGCTCTCCCCACCGTGTACACGTCGTGCTGGCGGAACCCGAGGCGGCGCCGCAGCGCCCGCACGTCGCGTCCCGACACCGGCGTGTACACCGCTTCGTCGATGCCGGGCGGGATCATGGCGAGATGCCGGTCGGGCACGTCGTAGTGCTCGCGCAGGATCTCGACCTGCTGGTTGGTGGTGGCGATGACCTGATCGCAGCGCCGGTAGACGAGGAACTCCTTGCGGATGCGCTCGTCGAAGCGGTAGTTGGATTCGATCTTCTGCGGGTCGCCATGCATCCCCTCTCGCTTCCACCAGCCGAGCGAGTGGGGGGTGTGGATGTGGGGGATGCCGAGCTCTTCGGCGATGCGTTGCCCGGCCCATCCCGCGTCCCAGTAATGGGAGTTGATGACGTCGTAGCCGCCCTGTCCCTCCCCGGCGGCGTCGAGGAACCGGGTGACGAACTCGTCGAGATGGTCGTGCATGTCCTCTTTGCGGATGAAGTCGGGGCCGCCGAAGGGGATGCGCCACACCCTGAGGCCGGGACCGGCGTCGTCGAACTCGGGCTGGTCCTCGAAGCGCCGGGTCACCACGTCGACCGCGTACCCGAAGTTGGTGAGCTGCTTGGCGAGTTGGAGCACGAACACCACCTGGCCGCCCGTGTCGGGGAGTCCGAGCTCGGGGGTCGCTCCCACGTAGCCGTGGAGCGACATCATCAGGATGCGGGAATTGGGGCCGGATTGCCATGCCATGTGAAACGTCCCCTTCTTAGGTCGATGGGTGGTGGTGCCGGTGCCCCTCGCCGGCTCCGTGGGATGTGGTCGGTGCGGCGGAGGCGTGGGCGAGGTCCCGCCGCGGGGTACCGCAGATGCTCGTCGAGGCCCGGGCACGTGCCCTGGGAGCGGCGCCGGCGGGAATCGGAGTGGCTGCGGATGCTGTGGAGATATCGACCGCGGTCTCGGGGAGGTCCGCTCTGGTGACCTTACCGGGTGCGATGCGTTGCGCAAGGGCGTCGGGGTGGCGGCGGGAAGTCACCCGCGGATCCCGGTCGTGGCGGCCGGGTCGTGGTAGTCGAAGCCGAGAGAGGAGGCGACGGCGCGGTTGGTGATGCGACCGGCCGCCACGTTCACGCCGTGGATCAGCTCCGGGTAGGCGTCGACCGCGGTGGCGAGGCCGTCGGCGAGCGCAACGGTGTACGGCAGCGTGGCGTTGCTGAGGGCGTAGGTGGACGTGTGGGGGACGGCGCCGGGGATGTTGCCGACCGCGTAGTGGGTGATGTCGCCGACCCGGTAGACGGGGTCGGCGTGGGTGGTCTCTTGGGCGGTCTCGATGCAGCCACCCTGATCGATCGAGATGTCGACGACGACGCTCCCGGGCTGCATGCGAGCCACGTGGTTGGCGGTGACCACCACCGGGGCCCGGGCCCCGGCGACGAGCACCGCTCCGATGACGAGGTCGGCGCGGGGGACGAACTCGTCGAGGGAGTACACGGAGGAGCGGACGGTGACGATGCGGCCCCGGTGGAGTTCGTCGAGGTGTCGCAGCCGGTCGACGTTGATGTCGAGGATGGTGACGTCGGCGCCCATCCCGGCGGCGATCATGGCGGCGTGGGTCCCGGCGCTCCCGGCCCCGACCACCGTCACCCGGGCCGGTGGGACGCCGGACACGCCGCCGATCAGCACCCCGCGCCCTCCAGGAGGCCGCTCCAGGTAGTGGGCGCCGGCCTGGGCCGCCATTCGGCCCGCGATCTCGCTCATCGGGGCGAGCAGTGGGAGCGACCCGGAGGGGAGCTGCACCGTCTCGTAGGCGATGGCGGTGGCGCCGCTGGCCAGGAGCTGTTCGGCCTGGCGCGGGTAGGCGGCGAGGTGGAGGAAGGTGAAGAGGGTATGGTGGCTGCCGAGCATCGCCAGTTCCTCGAGCTGCGGTTCCTTCACCTTCACGATGAGTTCGGCGGCGTCGAAGACGTCGGCTGCGGTGGCCACGATCGTGCCTCCGACGGCTTGGTAGTCGTCGTCGCCGATCGATGATCCACGGCCCGCTCCCGATTCGATCACGACCTCGTGGCCGCGACTCGTCAGCTCCCGTACCCCAACCGGGGTGAGGGCGACCCGGTACTCCTCGGCTTTGATCTCGGCGGGTACCCCAATGAGCACGGAGGCTCCTCCGAAGGCCGGCGATCGGCTGCTGCTCCGAGTCTGCCAGATGCGGGCGCGTGATGCGGGCTGGGAACGAAGAGAGGGACGGTCCCGCAGCGCTGGAACCGTCCCCAAAGCCCCTCACACCGCTCTCGTCGAGCCCCGAGGGATCGTCGAGGAGACTAGGGGATCACGCCAGGTTCCGGCAACAGGGCAGGGGCAGCGGGGTGCCTCCGCGCCGGGAGTAGCGTACGGTCCGCCGTCGAGCGCATCGGAGGAACGACAGTGAGAGTGGCCGGACTGATCGTCGCCACCCGGCCGGGTGACGGATTCGAAGGCCCGTTCCTGCTCGCGCCCTGGGGCGACACCACGGTGATCGGCCACCTCGTCGCCCAGGCGCGCGACTGGCCGGTCGACGCGGTGCTCGTCGTTTTGGGCGCCGCCGCCGAGGAGGTGCTCGCGGCGTCCGATCTCGGTGACGTGACGGTGGTGATCGACCCGGAATGGCGCGAGGGGATCGCCGCCTCGCTGCGCGCCGGGGTCGACACCGTCACCCGGCTCGACGACTACGACGCGATCGTCGTCGCCTACGGCGATCAGCCGCTCAATCCTCCCGATGTGGTCTCCCGCCTGCTCGACACCCACCGCGAGGCGGGCCGGCTGGTGACGGTGCCGAAGTATCGCTATTCGGTGGGTGGCCCATACGTGGTGGGCGCCGGGCTCTGGTCGCGGCTCATGGGCCTGGAGGGGGAGACGACGCCCGAGCAGCTGTTCCAGGCGCACGCCGACTGGGTCGAGGAGGTGTGGTTCGATCGGGTGCCGCCGCGCCGCATCGTCACGCCGGACGATCTGTACGAGCTGCGGCGGCGCGGGTGACATTTGACGACCGGACCGGGCGCTTCGGTATGCTCGCCCGAAGGGCGCGACGTCTGACGATGTTCTCGGTCCTAGCTGACCAACGGAGAAAGGAAGGGTGATGGCTTCGATCGACGCGATCGAAGGAGTGGGTCACAAGCAAGCGACCCGGCTCCGCAAGGCGGGGGTGCGTACGACCGAGGCGCTCCTGAAGGCGGCCGCGGCACGCAAGGGCCGGCGGAGGCTCGCCGAGACGACCGGCCTCTCCGAGAAGCTGCTCCTGGAATGGGTGAACCGCGCCGACCTGATGCGCGTCAAAGGGGTCGGCGAAGAGTACTCGGATCTGTTGGAGGCGGCGGGTGTCGACACCGTCAAGGAGCTGCGCCGCCGGAATCCCGAGAATCTGCTCGGCGCCATGGTCGACGTCAACGCCAAGAAGCGGCTGGTGCGCCGGCTCCCCACCGCGTCGATGGTGGAACGGTGGGTGGAGCACGCCAAGACGATCGCCCCGATCATCAGCCACTGATCCCATCCCCTTCACGTGAGAACCCCGGCACGAGGTGCCGGGGTTCTCGCTGGCTCAGGACACGAAGCAGGAAGGGAGGGAGAGCTTCGTGCGGTCGTACCCGCCGCGGGCGCGACACCCGGCCAGACACTCTGCTCGGTGATGCCCTGGGGTCCGAGCCGGAACTTCTCTGTGAGCCTACTTGGAAGTGGGCTTCGCGGCAGGTCGGCTCTTGGCGGGCGCCTTCTTCGCCTTGGCTTTCGCCGCCGGCTTGGTGGCGGCCTTCTTGGCGGGCGCCTTCTTCGCCGCAGCGGGCTCCTTCACCGCGTCCTCGGACTCGGCCTCGGCCGGGACGAAGCTGTCCCGCCACGAGTGCAGGGTCTGCTCGAGCTGGTCACGCAGCTTCTCGACCCGGTCCTGGACCTTGTCGAGGTGGATGCGCTGCTCGAACTCCTCGACGACGTTGCGCTTCTGGAGCTGCTCGGCCATCTTGGCGCCTTCGTCGGCGAAGATCTCGTACTGCGCCTGGGTGTGGTCGGCGACTTTCACGCCGAGGTCCTTGATGCGGCGGCCGAGCACGACCGGGGCACCGACCGCGGCATAGGCCGCCTTGGTCACCAGTTGTTTCGGGGTCTCCAGGTCCATCATGTCTCCTCCTCTTCGCCGCTGACGAAGCTCGCGTAGACCTCGATCAGCGCTTGTTTCTGGCCCCTCGAAAGCTTGTCGTCGGCGGCGATCGCCTCCAGCACGT
>JASFUV010000161.1:0-4283 GCA_050050155.1 Acidimicrobiia bacterium
ACCGACACCGTCGTGGTGCTGTTGGCCGCCCAGCGCTCCGCCGGCTACCACGACTCGGCCGGCGCCGACGTGCCAACCTTCGACGTCATCGGATACGGCGACCTGCTCGTGTTCCACGGCGGCGAGGTGCGGACCGGGCAGTGGCTCCGGTCCTCCCAGGCCGACGGCTGGGTCTTCGTCGACGATTCGGGGGCCTCGTTCACGTTGCCGCCGGGCCGGGTCTTCGTCGAGGTGGTGCCACGGCAGCTCGACGTCACGGTCCGGTGACGGAGGCGGCATTCAAGATTCGCGGTCGTCGTGCCGATGGCTCCAAGATGGGTGGAGGTCCCCGTTCCCGCCGCGCCCTGGTGGCATTCTTCGTCGTGGCGTCCTCGCTCGCCGCCGCTTCCCTCACCGCACCGGCGTCTGCCCGCGCCGACGACACGTACGAGATGTACTTCCCCATCATCGGGGACACCCACTACACCGACACCTTTGGTGCTCCCCGCTCCGGTGGCCGCACCCACCAAGGAGTCGACATGATGGCGGAGAAGATGACGCCGGTGATCGCGGTCGCCTCCGGCACCGTCGGATGGATGCATGACGAGCAGGGCGGCGACTGTTGCTCCATGGCCCTCCGCCACGACGACGGCTGGGAGTCGTGGTACATCCACCTCAACAACGACACCCCGGGCACCGACGACGGTCAGGGATGGGGGTTCGCCCCCGGCATCACCGAGGGTGTCCACGTCCAGGCCGGCCAGCTCATCGGCTACGTCGGCGACTCCGGCAACGCCGAAGAAGCCGGCTCGCACCTCCACTTCGAGCTGCACCAGCCCGGAGGCGTCGTCGTCAACCCCACCCCCTACGTCGACGCCGCCATCAAACTCTCCGAACCCGTCGCCGCCGGGTACGAAGGCACCTTCTGGGACGACGAGACCTCCGTGCACCGCTTCGACATCGACCTCATCGCCGCCGCCGGCGTCACCTACGGCTGCAACCCACCCGTCAACGACCAGTTCTGCCCCCAGCGGCAACTCACCCGGGGCCAGATCACGGCGTTCCTGCGCCGCGCCCTCGACCTCCCCGACGCCCAGGACGACACGTTCTTCGACGACGGAGGGAGCGAATTCGAAGGGGACATCAACGCCCTCGCCGCCGCCGGGATCGCCTTCGGATGCGCCGAGCACCAGTACTGCCCTGATGACCCGCTGCGCCGTGAGGAGATGGCGGAGTTCCTGGTGAGAGCCTTCGGCTACACCAACCCGGACGAGACCGACTTCTTCACCGACGACGATGCCAGCCCCTTCGAGGACTCGATCAACAAGCTCAAGAACCACGGCATCACGATCGGCTGCAACCCGCCCGACAACACCGCCTTCTGCCCGGAGCGGACCCTCACCCGCGCCGAGATGGCGAGCTTCCTGGTGCGGGCGCTCGGGCTGTCCTCAGACTGAGGCGCCCTGCAAGGTGACGCCGGGGCGGCGACCCGACCTCAATAGGCGTAGGTCCACGACCACGTCTCGGACGACGTCCCCTCCCGCGAAGTGATGGTGCGGGTGACCTCGAAGGTGCGCCCGTTCCCGGCCACCGAGCTGGTGACCATCCGCGCATCGGGGCCCCCCACGTTCACCACGTCGAGCACGGTGCCGGTCGCGGGGGTGAAGTCCCCGACGACGCTGCGGCCGTCGTTGTCGCCCCACAGCTCCACCGTCACCGACGTGCCGGTGTAGGAGGTGCGGATCTGGAGCGGATGGGCGGTGTCATTGCGGAACTTCAGATCGACCGCGCCGGGGATCAGCGTCGACTCGATGCCGTCCGGGTAGCGGGCGAAATTGACGCTGTGCGGCCGGTGTTCCACCTCGTCGAGCCCGGCGTAGTACAAGGCGTTGAACAACGTCGTCGACGTCTGGCAGTTCCCGCTCTGCACCCGGTCGCCGATCCGATCCAGCACCGAGAACGTGTCCCCGGGCAGCACCCAGACCCCGTCGAGGCGGTCGGCGATCGATTGCACCGCCGCCACCCGCGTCTCACAGCAGTTGTGGTGGGTGGTGAAGCTCGCCATCAGATGGAACGGCGCCGGGGGCGGGGTGAGCGGTTCCAGGTCGAGGGCGCGGGTGAGGAACGACGCCATCTGGCCCCGGGTGACGGGCCGGGTGGGGCAGTAGCGGTCGTTGTCGGGCGGGTTGCAGCCAAGCGTGATCCCGGCGGCGGCGAGGGCGTCGATGTCGGCGGCGTGGATGGAGTCTGCGGTGTCGGTGAAGCCGGCGGACCCGGCGGCGGGGAGGTCGAGGGCCCGCACCAGGAAGGCCGCCATCTGGCCCCGCGTCACGGCGTCGTCGGGGCAGTAGCGGTCGTGGGCGGGCGGGTTGCACCCGGCGGTGATACCGGCGGCGGCGATCGCCTCGATGGTGGCCTGGTGCACGTTCAGGTCGTCGTCGACGAAGCTGCCCCCCGGCGGGAGTTCGGCGGCGCCGGCGGGGGCGGAAACGCCCACCAGCAGACTCGCCACCATGGCGAGGGCCGCCGCCGCGCGGAGCCCCGTGGTCACCGTCGTCCGATCAGCTCTCTTCATACCTTTCCACCGAGCCTCGAGAAGCGGCACCCCTTCGGTTTCGGCCGGTCTCCGGGCTGCCTGAAGCGCCTCTCTCGCCCCTCATTCGCAATCCCATCCGTAGCCCTGCCGGATCCCGTCCACCGGGGCGTCGAGATCGACGCTGATTCCCGGTGCCTCGAACAGGTAGTCGCCGAGGTCGAGCACGATGAACGTGAACGGTGTCGTTTCCACCGTGCCGCCCGAAGCCGCCGCCGGATCGCCGATCGGGTCGAGGAACGCGGTGCCGTACGGCAGCTCGAACTGGTCGGGAGTCGGGCCCCCGGCGGCCGGTTCCAGGTCGGGTTCGAGCTTGTAACGCCACCCGACGAACCCCAATGGCTCACTTCCCGACGCCGTGGTGCGGAAGGCGGCGGTGAGCGACCCCCACGTCACATGGCGCATGTTGGGATCGGTCAGGAAGTAGGGGCACCGTTCGGGGGTGTCGCTGGTCGGGGCGCCGAAGAGGGCGGTGAGCTGCGCCACGGCCGTGGTCTCCGACGTCCCGATGGCGACCCCGTCCAGCTCCTGAACACTCGACACCGTGATCGTCTCGGCGGGAATCTCGAGGTCGAGGGCGCGGGTGAGGAACGACGCCATCTGCTCGCGGGTGACGGCGTCGTCCGGGCAGAACCGGTCGTTGTCCGGCGGGTTGCACCCGAAGGTGACCCCCGCGGTGGCGAGCTTGTCGATGTCGGCCTCGAACACCGAGTCGTCGTCGTCGACGAACCGGTCACCGCCGCCGTCGTCGGTGTAGTGGAGGGCCCGCACCAGGAAGGCCGCCATCTGCCCGCGGGTGACGGCATCGTCCGGGCAGTAGCGGTCGTAGTCGGGCGGGTCACAGCCGTAGGTGATCCCGGCGGCGGCGAGGGCGTCGATGGTGGCGGCGTGGACCGAGGCGGCGGTATCGACGAACCCGGCCGTGGTGGCGGCGGGGAGATCGAGGGCCCGCACCAGGAACGACGCCATCTCGCCCCGGGTCACCGGCCGGCTCGGGCAGAAGCGGTCGTTGGTCGGGGGGTTGCACCCCAGCGTGATGCCCGCCGTGGCGACGGCGTTGATCGCCGGCTCGTGGACCGATCCCTCGTCGTCGACGAAGAAGTCGCGGGCACCGGCCGGGACCGCCGCCACCAAGAGGAGAAAGGCACCCAGCATGATCAGCGGCGAGGTACGTCGTCTCATGGGCTCCCCTCCGGAACGACGATGACGAAGGCGTCGGTGACGGTCACCGACCCGGGCAACGGTACACGCAGCGTGGTGGGTGATCCGAGGATTTCGAAGCCGTAGCGGCTCGCCTCGGAGTTCAACTCGTTGGGCCATGCCGCCTCGGTGGCGGGGATGTCGACGTCGTAGCGGGAGGCGAGCACGACGGTATCGGCGACGTCGGCCTCCACGACGAGATAGCGCAGGCCGCTTCCGGTGGGAAGGGTGAACGTCACCTCGTCGCCGTCACGGCCGAACGTCACCGGGGTCTGGGTGAAGTCGTCCGCCAGCGCCGCGGCGAGCTGGCCGGCGGTGCCGGTGCCGATCAGGTCCAGGGTCACGTTGCGTTCCGCCGTCTCGATCACGATCCGGTCGCTCCCGGTGATGAACGGCAACGTCCCGTCGGCGAGCGGATAGGCGAGCCAAGGGATGAACGTCACCTCCCGGTAGAGGGGACCGAGCTTGTTGGAGGCGTGATAGAGAAACGAATCGTGCAGCATCACGGTCC
>JASFUV010000162.1:0-4191 GCA_050050155.1 Acidimicrobiia bacterium
TCCAGTCCGTCTCGAGATTGGTCCCCTCCACCTGATGCTTCGGGATGATGTCGGAGAAGAGCAGGTCGTACTTCACCGTCGGGCTCGACATCGTGTACTCGAACGTCTTCTCCCCGACGACGGTCGACGTGATCGTGTCGTAGGTGGTGCGGTCGATCGGCAGCGCAGGGTCCATGATGACGTCGAGGGTGTACTGGAAGTCCTCACCGGTGATCGGCACCCCGTCGGACCACACCGCCTCGTCGCGGATCTGGTACCGCACCGTCATCGTGCCGTCCTCGTTGAGGGTCAGGCCCCCGTTCGCCACCGTCGGGAGTTCCGTCACCAGCTCCGGCGCCTGGCTGAGGGTGTAGCCGTCGACGTCCCACACCCCGGCGTAGAGGGCCTGGCCGATGCGCAGCATCACGCTGCTGTCGCCTCCGGGGGCGAACTTGTTGAGGGTGGCCGGCTCCTGATCGTCGGCGACGACGACGGTACCGCCGTACGGCCGATTCACCGCGACGGTCGTGCTCGAACTGGCCGGCACGGTGGTCGTCACCGCGGCGGACGTCGGCGGCAACGTCGTGGTGGGGGCGGCGCCGCCGGTGCAGGCAGCCGCGATCAGGGACGAGACGACGAGGAGAGAGGCTTCCGCGAAGCCGCGGCTACGCCACCGCCGAGCCACCGTGTCGCCTCCTTCGCTCTGCCGAGTGGAGTGATCGTGTGGGGGAGGACGCCGGTGGTCAGTTCCGCCACAACCAGGTGAGCAACACCGTGGTGCAGGCGAAGATGGCCGACGCGATCACCGTCAGCCGGTCGAGATTCCGTTCGACGATGGTGGACCCCTGGAAGCCTCCGCTCATGCCGCCGCCGAACATGTCCGACAGGCCCCCGCCCCGGCCCGCGTGCAGCAGGATGAGGAAGATGAGGCCCAAGGACACGATGGCGTGGAGTGCCGCAACAATGCCCGCTACCAAGGGAGAACCCTTTCTCACACACGAAACCCGCCACATGCGGGCAGTCGGCGTCAAGTATGGAGGCTCGTGCCCCCGTTTTCAAGTCACGGTCCCCTGCCGACACCCCCGACGGACCGTAGCCGGGTGGCACCGCACCGTGAGAAGCGGGTACCGCTTACTTCGCCTGGTCGGCCACCGCCTGCGCCGCTGCCGCCGCAGCCTCGGGATCGCCCAGGTAGCGATGACTCTCCGCCTGGAGCTCGTCGTCGAGCCGGTACACCAGCGGGATGCCGGTCGGGATGTTGAGTCCCGGGATCTCCTCGTCGGAGACACCGTCGAGGTGCTTGACCAATGCCCGCAGGCTGTTGCCGTGCGCCACCACGATCACCCGCTTGCCATCGCGCAGATCGGGAACGATGAAGTCGTACCAGTACGGCAACATGCGCTCCACCACGTCCTTGAGACACTCGGTGGCAGGCGGCAACTCCGGCGGCATCCAGGCGTAGCGAGGGTCGTTGCCGGGGAACCGCTCGTCGGAGCGCTCCAGAGGCGGCGGCGGGACGTCGTAGGAGCGGCGCCACACATGCACCTGGTCGGCGCCGTGCCGGTCGGCGGTCTCCTTCTTGTTGAGGCCCTGGAGCGCCCCGTAGTGGCGCTCGTTGAGGCGCCAGTGCTTCTTGACCTGGATCCAGCCGAGATCCATCTCCCCCAACGCCAGGTTGAGGGTGTCGTTGGCGCGACGTAGCACCGAGGTGTGGGCGACGTCGAAGGCGAACCCCTCTTCCTTCATCAGCCGACCGGCTTGGCGTGCCTCTTCCTCGCCCTTGGCCGAGAGGCCGACGTCGGTCCAGCCGGTGAAGACGTTCTGGAGATTCCAGACGGACTCCCCGTGACGCAGCAGAACAAGGTCGATCATTGCGAATGCTCCCGCGTGTGACGACTACGCCGTCAACCTAGCGGCGATTCTCCCCGGTCGATCCGCCCCGCCGGCCGTTGCCGGATCAGACGGTGGCGGCGGTCAGCACCTTGCGCGGCGTCCAGTGCGGCGTGCGCAGCCCGGCCCACGCGTTGAGCCGCGACTTCATCTTGCTCTCCTCGCCGATCGAGAACAGCCCGATGTGCAGTGCTCCCGATTCGCGGATGGCGAGACCGATGAGCGACTTGGCCAGCTCCTCGGCTCCCGTCCGGGTGTCGGCCTCGACGACCATCTCCACCAGGAGACTGACCTGTGCGAGATCCGCCACCACGTTCACCTCACGGATGACCGAGCTCTCCTCGAGAAAGCTCACGACATCGTTGACGTGCCCGTGGAAGGCTTCGGTGTCCTCATCCCACGAGACACGCCGGGTGACTTTGAAGTCAAAGGCAACCCGGAACTCCATGTTTCCCTACCTCCGTCCGGCCGTGAGGCGCCCTGACTGCCCACGGCGTTGTTTCGAATGCTCATGGTGGTCGATGGTGGCGGCGCGCGCAAGGTCCAGATCGAAGATCCGTCCGGTGACTAGTGACGAACTAGACCCAGTATCGGATGAGGGAGGCGAACGTGTCGGGATCGAGCGACGCCCCGCCCACGAGGGCGCCGTCGATGTCCGTCTTGGCCATGATCGCTGCGACGTTTCCCGGCTTCACCGAGCCGCCGTAGAGGATCCTGACCTGCTCGGCGGCGTCGCCCCACTGCTCGGCGACCACACCTCGCAGGTAGGCGGCAACCTGGCCGGCGTCGTCGGCACTGGCCGTCTTACCGGTCCCGATCGCCCAGATCGGCTCGTATGCGATCACCAGGGAGGCCACCGCATCGGGATCGAGGCCGCTGAGGCCGAGCCGGACCTGGGAACCCACCTTCTCTTCGGTGAGCCCCTGCTCCCGCTCCTCCTCGGTCTCGCCGACGCACATGATCGGCGTCATGCCGTGGGCGAGCACCGCCTTCACCTTGCGGTTCACGCCGTCGTCGAGCTCCCCGAACAGCTGGCGCCGCTCGGAGTGACCGACGATCACGTACGACACCGACAGCTTGGTCAGCATCTCGGGACTGATCTCGCCGGTGTAGGCGCCCTTCTCCTCCCAATGGCAGTTCTGCGCCCCGAGCCCGATCAGCAGGTGATCGGTCTCGATGACGGTCTGGGCGGAACGGAGCGCCGTGAACGGCGGGCACACCACCACGTCGACCCGCTCGTAGTCCGAGAGATCGAGCCGGTAGCTCAGCTTCTGCACCATCTGGATGGCGTCGAGATGGCTGGCGTGCATCTTCCAGTTGCCGGCGATGAGGTCCTTGCGCATGCGTTGTCTACCTTCCCAGGACGGCAATGCCCGGGAGGGTCTTCCCCTCGAGCATCTCGAGGCCTGCGCCGCCCCCACTCGATACGTGACTCACTTCGTTCTCGAGACCCAGCATGCGGATCGCCGCCACACTGTCGCCTCCACCGATCACGGTGAACCCGGGGCTGTCGGCCACGGCCTGCGCCACCCCGGCGGTGCCCGCCCGGAACGCCTCCCACTCGAAGACGCCCATGGGGCCGTTCCAGAAGACACTCGCGGCCGAGCCCACCACCGCGGCGAAGTCCGACACCGTCTCGGGCCCGACATCGAGCCCCATCATGTCGGCCGGGATCTCGGTGGCGGGCACCACCCGATGGTCGGCGTCGGCGGCGAACCGATCCGCCACCACCACGTCCACCGGGAGCACGATCTTGTCGCCGTGTTCCGACGCCAGCAGGCTGCCCACCTCGTCGATCATCGACTCCTCGAGCAGCGAGCTGCCCACCTCGAATCCCTTCGCCGCCAGCAGCGTGAAGCACATGCCCCCGCCGACCAGCATCGTGTCGACCCGGGGCAGGAGCTGGCGCATCACACCGAGCTTGTCGGAGACCTTCGCCCCGCCCAGCACCACCACGTAGGGGCGATCCGGGTCTTCGAGGAGACGCGAGAGTGACTCCACCTCGGCGCGCAGCAGGTCACCGGCCACCGACGGGAGGCGTTCGGCAACGCCCACCGTCGACGCATGGGCCCGGTGCGCCGACCCGAACGCGTCGTTGACGAAGATGTCCGCAAGGGCGGCGAGCCCATCGGCGAGCTCCGGGTCGTTCGCCTTCTCCCCCGGTTCGAACCGGGTGTTCTCCAGCACGATCACCGCATCCTGAGGCGCGGCCTCGACAGCCGCCTTCACCTCGGGACCGGCGACCCCGTCGAGCTTGATGACGGGGAAACCGCCGAGTTCGCCGAGGCGCCGCGCCACCGGGTCCATCACCAACGTCGGGTC
>JASFUV010000163.1:0-4165 GCA_050050155.1 Acidimicrobiia bacterium
TGGCGATGCCGGTGGCGCCCTTCCTCGCCCGCAACCAGGTCGAACACGGGAATCCCTTCTACCCGATCGAAGTCGTGTCGTGGCTCCACGGGGACGGGTTCAGCGTCGGCGAGATGCGCATCGAGCACGACATCGGCCAACGGCCTCCGCAATGGCGGGACATGTCACAGGTCGAGGTGGTCGCCCTCTCCCTGCTCGTCGTTCCCACCCTCGGGCAAGGAGGCCTCGACTACGACGCGCGCGAAGGGGGACTCGGGATCGTGTGGCTGGCGGTCGTCGTGCTCGGCGTCGCAGCCGCAACGCGGCGCCGCGACCTCCGGGCACGACACGGTCCCCTCCTGGCCCTCATCGCGATGGCCGTGGCGGCGTGGGCCCTCCTTCCCGCACCGTGGTGGGCACGCTTCGCGGTCGCACCCGGGATCGTGGTGTTCTTCGCGTTCGTCCTCATGCTCCCGACCCGCCTCCTCCGCCCCGTCGGGGTCGCGGCCCTCACCGTGTGCCTCATCACCGTGGCCCTCGTGGAGGCGGGACGCATCGCGGAGAACGACGGCGCCCAACGTGCGGTGGGGGCTCCCTTCTCGGCCGGATACGAGCCGGCGCTCACCAGCCAGGCACAGCACGTCGTGGTGGTGGGACGATATCCGGCGATGCCGGGCCTGCTGTGGGGAACCCAGCCGGGGAGTCGCACCGTCGAACAGGCCGGCGACCTGGAGGCGGCGACGACGGCCGACCCGGGCGCCCTCCTGCTGGTGCGGCCCGCCGCGGTCACCACCCTCGACCCGGCGATCCTGGCCCGCTACCGGCAGACTTCGTTCGTCGATCCCGTGACCCGCGAGCCGCTCACCTGGCTGGCACCGGAAGAGAGCTGAGCACCAGGTTTCGCGAACGGCATCGAGGCGTCGGCGCGCCGCTACGATTCCCCGCCGGCCATGAAGATCGAAGTCGTCCGCAGTGCCCGCCGTCGCAAGACCGTCCAAGCGCGCCTCGTCGACGGGGTGCTCCGCATCGCCATCCCCGACAACCTCACCCGGGCCGAAGAGGCCCACTGGGTCGAGACGATGCAGCAGCGATTCACCCGCAAACGCACCACCGGCGGCATCGACCTGGCGGGACGTGCCCGCCGCCTCGCCGGCCGCTACGACCTTCCCGCCCCTGATGCCATCGCATGGTCCGAGCGGCTCCACACCCTCTGGGGATCGTGCAGCACCGCCAGCGGCCGCATCCGCGTCGCCAGCCGGCTCGCCGAATACCCGGCATGGGTCCTCGACTACGTGATCGTCCACGAACTCGCCCACCTGGTCGAAGCCGCCCACTCCGCGGCGTTCTGGACACTGGTGAACCGCTACCCGATGGCGGAACGGGCCCGCGGCTACCTCATCGCCCGCGGCGAGATAGAAGGCTGAACCGGGCGCGGATCACTCCCGCGGGGCGTCGGCCCCGACGATTCCGTCCAGCACGTCGGGATCGACCACCCGGATCACGCGATATCCGGTCTCGATCGCTCCCTGGCGCCGCAGTTCCGACAATGCCTCGTTGACCGACTGGCGGCTCGCCCCCAGCAGCATCGCCAGCGTCGCCTGGCTCAACTGGATCTCCCCATACGGATCCACCTCTTCCTGAAGCATCTCGGCCACCTGCTCACGGACGGTGCGATGCATCAACCGCATCACTCGTCGCTGGGTGGACTCGAGCTGGTTGAGGCCGGCGATCAGCCACCGCATCGCGATCCGGGGATGCTCGAGGAGCACCGGCACCAGCTTCTCGCGCTCCATCCGGAACGCCGAAACCGCCGCGATCGCCCGCGCCGACGACAGGTGGGGCCGGGCCTGGAACATGGCGGTGTCGCCGATCACGGCCCCGTCGGAGACATGGGCGATGACGCGGCGTTTCTCTCGGCGATTGCGGTACAGCTCAACCTGACCGTGCTGGATCACGTAGGCCGCGTCGGCCTCGCTTCCCTCCTTGAAGAGGTGCGTTCCCGGATACTTGTCGACGTACTCGCCGGCCCCCGCCAGAGCGGCGAGGTCCCCATCCGTCAACGGCAGGTAGTCGGTGCGCCCAAACGAGCGCGCCAGCCACGCAAAATGCTGTTGCTCAGCGTTGTCCATAGGGCTCCCTTCCCTGCCCGAGACAACGCAGTCGGGTCCCCGACTGTTCCGGGAAAATGTCACCGCCGCGACCATGCCGCGACCGGCCGGCGGATCAGCCGGCGACGGCGAGGCGGATGCGGCGGAACCCCTTGCCCTTCGACTCCACCTTCACGATCTCGATCCGGCCCACCTCCGATGTCGAATCGACATGCGTGCCGCCGTCGGCCTGCCGGTCGAGACCCACGATGTCGACCACCCGTACCTCCCGCAAGCTCGGCGGGAGCAGGCTCACCTTGGTACGGATCAGGCTCGGGTCCTGGTCGGCCTCCTCCCGGGGCAGGAAGCTGATCTCCACCGGCAGGGCGGCCGCCAGCTGCCGGTTGAGTTCCTCCTCGAGCGGCGCCTTGTCCTCCGGATCCCACTGCGGCAGTTCGAAATCGAGGCGACCCTCGCCCGGTTTCATGTTCCCGCCGGTCACCGGGCTCTGGTAGCGGGCCCACACCACCCCGCAGAGGGCATGCATCGCGGTGTGGGTGCGCATCAGCCGGTAGCGACGATCCCAGTCGACGACGCCGCGCACCTGGGTGCCGCTCGTCGGGAGGTCGCCGTCGACCCAATGCCACACCGCGGAGCCGTGCGAAGCGACCCGCACCACCTCGAGGCGATCATCGCCGATCCACAACGCTCCGACGTCATGGGGCTGGCCGCCGCCGCCCGGGTAGAAGACGGTCCGATCCAACAACACCCGCCCCTCGTCCCGATCGACTTCGAGGACGGATGCGTCCATCTCACGGGCGTAGGCGTCGGTCGAGTAGATGCGGTCGGTCACGGCGGCCTCCGGGGTCGGCTCCCCCGGACACTAGAGGCTCACACCGGCGTCGTCGGCGGCTCCTCCGGATCTGGGCCGGGGGCCGGTGCGCTGCCGGAGAGGGAGGTGCGGAAGACCAGGATCGGGTAGCCGACCGCCACCACGACCGCGAACAGGACCCACTGGATGGCGTAGCTGAGGTGGTTGCGTTCTGTCTGCTCCGGCGGCGGGACCGGGATCGGGCTGTCGGTGGCCTGGGGTGGCTCCTGGCTCTGCAACTCGGCGTACACCGGGGCCAGGTCGAGGCTGCTCTGCTGCTGGAGGCGGGCGAGGTCGACCCTGGCGACACGGGTGAGGGCGCCGTCGGGGGGATCGACGGGACCGAAGTTGCCCCGCACCTGCGTCGTGCGGACGATGCCGATCACCTCGACCCGGCCGGTCGGAGGTTCGGCGCCGGCGACCGGCGGGTCGGTGGCGTCGATCGGGACCCAGCCGCGGTCGACGACGACCGCGGTGCCGTCATCGAGGAGGAGCGGCGTCAGCACGTGATGTCCCGAGATGCCGTCGTAGGAACGGGAGCGGAGGATCACCTCCTCGTCGAGGACGTAGCTGCCGTCGAGGAGCACCATCCGATACTCGAGTGCGTCCGGGTCGTCCCCATACTGCGCCACGAGGTCGTCCCACGGCACCGGGGCGGCGGTGAGTCGCGCCTCCAGCAGGCGGTTGAGTTGCTTGCGCTCGTCGAGGCGGCGCAGCTGCCACAGGCCCAGGTTCACGAACGCCACGATCGCCACCAGGGCGAGCACGTGACCGGCGATCCACTTGGGACGCGTGAGGAAGGCGAAGGAACGGGAGGAACCGGTCATCGAGGCGATGGTATCCCGTTCCGGGCACGAAGGTGTCACCGGAGTAGGTTGGCCCGAAGGACCGCGATCGAGACCGGGGCCGGTGGGTAGGCTGACTCGATGCGGCTCTTCCTCGTACGTCACGCCGTGACGGATGAAACGGGCACGAAGCTGAGTGGACGACTCCCAGGGATCCCACTATCGGCGGAAGGCCGAGCCATGGCGGCGTCCGTCGCCGAGCAGCTCGCGCCCCGTCCCGTGACCGCGGTCTACACCTCTCCGATCCGTCGCTGCCGTGAGACCGCTCGCATCCTGAGCGAGGTCTGGGGGGTGCAACCGGCCGTGCTGCCGGGCCTGACCGAGGTCGACTACGGGCGGTGGAGCGGACGCAGCCTGAAGAGCCTGGCCCGCCTCAAGGCGTG
>JASFUV010000164.1:0-4158 GCA_050050155.1 Acidimicrobiia bacterium
GACCGTCTTGGAACGCCTCGCCCAGAGGGGGCGGCAGCGCGGGTTCCTGGTGATGACCGAGATCCAGCAGGAGTTGGAGGACGCCAAGGCGATGGCGGATGCCTTCGACGAGGTGTTCGTGGCGCTCCAGGAGCGCGACATCACGATCCGGGAAGACTCCAACGACGCCTTGGCGGCGACCGCCCTCAGCAGCGACGAGCTGGTGCACGTCTCCGATCCGGTGCGGATGTACCTCCAAGAGATCGGGCGCTACCCCCTGCTCACCCCCCAGCAGGAGGTGGAGCTGGCGATGCAAATGGAGGCGGGGTTGCGGGCGGACGACAAGCTCAACGGCGAGGACACCGAGCTCTCCCTCGACGAGAAGGTCATCTTGGAGCGGGCGGTGCGGGGCGCCGAGCAGGCACGGAAGCGTCTCGTCGAGGCCAACCTGCGGCTGGTGGTGTCGATCGCCCGCAAGTACGTGGGACGGGGCCTGTCATTGCTCGACCTCATCCAGGAGGGCAACCTCGGGCTGATGCGGGCGGTGGAGAAGTTCGACTACCGCAAGGGTTTCAAGTTCTCCACCTACGCCACCTGGTGGATCCGGCAGGCGGTGACCCGGGCTCTCGCCGATCAGGCCCGCACCATCCGGGTGCCGGTGCACATGGTGGAGACGATCAACAAGCTGGCGAGGGCGCAGCGCACCTTGATGCAGGAGCTGGGCCGTGAGCCGACCATCGAGGAGATCTCGTTGGAGATGGAGATGGAACCGGATCGGGTCTCCGAACTGCGCCGCATCGCCCAGGACCCGGTGTCGCTGGAGACGCCGCTGGGGGAGGAGGACAACTCGACCCTCGGCGACTTCGTGGAGGACACCGACGCCGAGGTGCCGATCGAGGCGGCATCCTTCCGGCTGCTCCAGGAGTACCTCAACCTGGCGTTGGAGGGCCTCAACGAGCGGGAGCGGCAGGTGTTGATCATGCGGTTCGGGCTCGCCGACGGCAAGGTGCGCACCCTCGAGCAGGTGGGGAGCCACTTCAAGGTGACGCGGGAGCGGATCCGCCAGATCGAGACCAAGGCGCTGGCGAAGTTGCGCCAGCCGGCCCGTGCCCGGCGCCTCGAGGGGTATCTCGAAGGGGCGTAGCGGTCAGCGCGGTGCCCGATCGACCTCTACGTGGCCGAGGACGGTTCCCGTGCTGCCGTAGAAGGTGATCGCGGCGACGCCGAGGTCGTCGAGCGAGAAGAAGGCGACGTTGCCTCGCGGCCGCTGCCAGAGGCGCCCCAGCGGCGTTTCCAGTGCCGCCACCGCGGTCTCCGGTGGCACGGCCACGGCGATCGAATCCTTGCCGGCACCGAGCCCAGCCCACAGCGTCACGCCGTCGAAGCGGGTCTCGGCGGAGATCGGCATGCCGGCCAGCGCCGATGCCCATTCCCCGGACGGATCGGTCTGGGCGATGAGGAAGCTCACGCTCGGTCCTTCGCCGGCCGATCCCCCGTGATCGGTCTCGACGACGGCGGCGGCCGCACGCACCGGCGCGTTGACGAACGTGGATCGGATCTCTCCGACGAGAACGATCGGGTCCGCGGGCTGCAGGTCTTCGTGGCCGCCGAGAATCGCCTGCCATGGCACGGCGTCGGGTCCGGTGGCGACCGGCTCGATTGCCTGTTCGACGCCGAGGGCGCCGGTGTCGAATCGTGGTTCAGGCCCGAGTGCGCCCTGGAGCAGTGTGGGATCGCCTTCGACGGGAACGGCCCGGGTTGCCACCGTCTGGTACCAGTCACTCCAGGTCTCGATGCTCCCTGCAGCGGTGTCGGGAGAAACGCGCAGCAGGGCGGTGGCGCCCCCGATGACGATGACCGCGATCGCCGCCACGACGGCGACGGCCGGCCCACCGAGGCGGCGGCGGTGGGGCGTGAGGTGGGCCGCGTCCCATGTCCCCCAGTCGGGGGGAGGAGGCGCCTGGTCGACGGAGACGTCGAGAGCCCGGCGCAGCCGGTCGCGTTCTGAGGTGGTGAGGGTCATGAGAGCCGTCCTTTCAGGGAGCGGCGCGCCAGGTGCAGGTAGCGCTTCACCGTGCCAGGGCGGGTTCCCATGTGCCGCGCCACCTCGTCGACGGAGAGGTCCTCCCAGTAGCGCAGGAACACCGCGGCGCGTTGCCGGGCCGGGAGGGCCGCCACCGCCGCCACCACCTCCCAGTCAGGCTCGGGGATCGGGTTCGTCGCGGTGACCGGCGCCGGAAGGGCCGAGCTCCGCCGGCTGCGCAGCACGCCCCGTGCCTCGTTGAGGACGGCACGGAACAGGTAGGGGCGGGGCTCGTCGAGGGAGGCGAGGGTGCGGCGCCGCAACAGGCGCACCATGACACGGGAGACGACATCGTCGGCCCGATCCGGGCCCACCAGCACCGTGGCGTACCGGATCAGGTCACCCTTCACCGTGGCGTAGAGCGCCGCGTCGTCGTTCACACCCGAACCACGCGCCGGCGTCCCGGAACGTTGCACCGATCGGGACCGGTCGGAGCGATCAGTCGGGTCGGTCGAGCTGTTCCCGGATCGTGTCGCTGGCCGAGGCGAGTTGCTGGCTCACGACGTCCCGGGCCCGGGCGGTGCTGCTGTCGGCGAGCTGCCGTCCCTGGTCGACGACCTTGCGGACCTGCTGGTTGGAGGCGGCCCGCCGGTACAGCTTGCGGATCTGCTCGTAGCGGTCTCGTCCCGCCTTGGCGCCGAGCACGTAGCCGGCGGCGAATCCCACGATGACTCCGGTGCGAAACTTCATGGGGTCATTCTGGCATCCGCTCGCAGGCGGCGCGCCGGTCCGCAGCGAGTGCGTGTTTGGGGCTGTGATACCATCCTGCGGCTCCATTCGGAGCGGCCTTCCGGGGTAGCTCAATCGGCAGAGCAGCGGACTGTTAATCCGTTGGTTGGGAGTTCGAGTCTCCCCCCCGGAGCCACCGTATTGAGGCGTTTCTGCGGCGATCGTCGCTCTTCGTCCCCGTTTCCCGGCCGAGCGACCAGGGGATCCGCACGTCGGATTCCCGCCGTTCGCCGAATGGACCCTCGCCGAGGACGGACTCTGATCAGAGGACGGGTGTGCCTCGCCGCAGGACCTGCGTGATCTGGAAGGCGTCATCGAGGACGACCAGGTTCGCTTCGCCGCCAGGGGCGAGGATTCCGAGATCGTCGCGGTCGATCAGATTCGCGGGCACGCGGGAGGCAGCGTCGATGGCGACCGCCGGATCGATGCCCACGTCGATGGCGTTACGCACAGCCGCGTCCATTGTCAGCAGGCTGCCGGCGAGGATGCCGCGGCTGTCTCGGGCGACGCCGTCAACGATGCCGATCTCAGTTCCGCCCAGAGAGGTGGCTGTGAGTTGCGTATCCGCAGCCGGGAGCGCATCGGTGATCAGCGCTATCCGGCCTGGGGCGGCTCCGAAGGCAAGGCGGATGAGCTCATCGGCGACGTGCAGGCGATCCACAATGGCGAGCATGACCACTCGGTGGTCGACGAGGGCGCGTCCGGCGAGACCGGGGTCTCTCCCGGCGATCGGTCTCATGGCGTTGAAGAGATGCGTGACGGAGCGGGCACCGCGCTCGAATGCCGAGATCGCGTCCTGGCACGAAGCGTCGCTGTGGCCCACCGAGACGACGACGCCTGCCCGCGTGAGCCGGGCAACGAGATCGAGCGCCCCCGGCAGCTCGGGAGCGAGCGTCACCATCGACACGGGTCCGGCCTCGAGGAACGTGTCGAGGAGGCCGGCATCGGGGATCCGGAGAAGGGAGGGCGGATGGACTCCCGGGCGCCGGGGAGACAGAAATGGGCCCTCGACGTGGGCGCCGATGATCGCCGGGTACCGGCCGGATCGCTCGGCCTCACTCTGGACCCTACCGATCGTCGCCAGTGCCGCTCTCGTGGCATCCGGGGGTGCCGACACCAGGGTCGGCTGGTAGCCGACCACGCCGTGGCGGAGCATCGCCTCGCCCGCTCGAAGGTAGGCGGTCTCGTCGGCATCGAGGAAGTCGACGCCGGCGAACCCGTTCACCTGGAGATCCACGAAACCCGGAGCGGCGAGTCCGCCCCGCCCGGGAGGGGACATGCCGACCTGCGACACCACGGTGCCATCGATCGCGACGTCGCCTTCGACGACACGTCCATCGATGAGCGCCGCTGCGACGCCGAGCCTG
>JASFUV010000165.1:0-4143 GCA_050050155.1 Acidimicrobiia bacterium
TCGTCAGATCAGGCCGGCTGACGATTCGCCTGCGGGGTCGAGGTGACGTGACGCTCGGACCCGGCGAGTTCTTCGTGGTGCCGAAGGGTGTGGAGCACTGTCCCAGCGCTGAGGAGGAGTGCGAGACCCTGCTTCTCGAACCCGTTGGGGTGGTCAACACCGGCGGCGAGTCGGACAGCGACATGACCGCCCCGGACGAGTGGATCTGAGCGACGGTTCAGGGCAGGCCCCTGTCTCGCCCGTGGAATCCCAGACGAGGATCTGGACCGAGATCGCCACTCCGAGGACGCTGAAGAACGGGCGTGGGTGACCGGCACTCGCTCTTGTCACGTGGTGCGAGGCGTGGGATGTTCGGGGAACGACTGGGCGGCATCGTGTCTGACGACAATGTGACAATCGACCCGGGGTTCCGTTCGAAGACGGACACGCGACACGGCGGGGACGGCCCGGGTCCGCGATGGATGGTGGCGGTTGCGGTCCTGGTCGCCGTCGTCGCGCTCGGTTGGCTGGTGCGATCCACCACTCCGGGCACCACGGCCTCTTCTGGTCTCGACGTGCAAGGAGCCACCACGACGACGCTCGGCTCGGCGTCCTCGCTCGGCCCGGCATCTCCGGAGGAAACGTCACCTATCCGGCGGGCGGTGTCTGATGTGCCGTTGGGGGAGGCGATGCCAGGCTTCGACAACACGATCACCGCGCTCGTCTGGCGCGGCCAGGGGGTCGACGTCGTGCGATGGCCGCCATCGTGGCCGGGGGCGGAGACGATCGTGTCGTTCGATCCCGGCGCCGGCGGCTCGAGCCGGGGTTTGGACGCTTCGGGCGACTGGCTCGTCGAGACCCGGGCGAGTTCGATCGTGGTCGTCCCGATCGAGGGCGACGTCGCAACGTTCCGTGGGGAGACCCTCGTCGGCGAGGGTACGTCGGCGGTGTGGCACGACGCGCGGCCGGGTCGGCTCGGCTGGCTGACATGCCCCACCGGCGGCGCCGTGGCCTCGCTCCACACCGCTGACGTCACCGGCGACCTGGTCGAGCCGGAGACGCTCCCGTTGGTGGACGTCACGTGCCGCGACGCCGGCGTGTGGCCGGAACGCTGGGGTGATTGGGGGCTGCTGCTACGCACCAGCGAAGGATCCGGTACCCAGGTGCTGCTCGACGCCGACGGCACGGAGGTGGCAAGAGGACGCCTCAGCCCCGACGGGGAGTGGTTCGTCGGGGTCGGACCGGCCGGGACCACGGTGTGGACCGAAGGCCCGGCAACGAGTGACGCGTCGTCGTTCCTCCTGTCTCCGGATGGTGCCGACCGCACCGCGGTGCCTGGACTTGGAGAGGGCGAGCTCCTCCGAGCCGCGCTGGTGTCTCCCGACGGCTCGCTCCTCGCCCTGGTGCCGGATCTCGCTGCCAGCCACGGATCGGTCGTCCGCATCGTCGTCGCCGCCACCGGCGCCACGGTCGCCGAGATCGCAGAGCCGAGCGCGCAGGTGGACCGGATGGTCTGGTCGGCCGACAGCCGCTTCCTCGTGTACCAGCGGTGGCCCGACACCGAATCCAACCGGGCTGGTGTGCCGCAGCAGGTCGAACTGGTGCTCTTCGACACCGAGGGCGGTACCGGGGTGGCGTTCCCGCTCTCCGGCTTTGCCGTGGCACTTCGCTCCTTTGCCGGCTGAGGGTGTGGTTCTCGGGAACCGGGAACCTTCTGGCGGCGACGACGCCGGCCGGATGAGCCGCTGATCGGAGCCGAGGGGGACACGTGGTCCTGGAACCTCGACGGAGAGCCACCCGACGTGACGTGGTGGGTGAGGTCACCGGTGTGGCAGCCGTGGGGATCGCCCGATTGGACCTTCTGGCAGTGCTTCGCGGGCCGGCGAGCAGGTGTCGACGGCCGGGTCGACCGCAACGTCTTCCGAGGGACCGAAGACGACCTCCGTGCCCTTGCCGAACGGCGCCCCATCGAGGAGGTGATCGCCGCCACCACCACCGACCGGCGCCCCCACCCCCAATCAGCGCTTGATATCGGTGGCCCAATCGCCGAAAGGAAGAGGATGGAACAGGACTTCCAAGGCCAGATCGACCAGGCCACGGCCGGCCTCAGCGCTCGCGCCCGTGCCTTCGGCTACCCGCTCGGCGGATTGATCCTGATCGCCGCCGGCATCCTCCACACCTGGCGAGGATGGGTGCTGATCGCGGCGTACGCCGCCATGGTGGCGGGAGCCGTGTACCACATCGCCAAGCCGGGGCCGCTGGGGTTCTGGACCACGTACCGCGATCTCCTCGTCCCGCCTGTGACCGCCCTCCTGGTCGGCCAGGATCCGGCGAGCATGCACCTGTTGGTCGCGGCGCAGGTCGGCGGGATACTGCTCGCTCCCCGTTCCAAGCACACCCTTTGGTTGGGGGTCACCGCCGCAGTCGGGATCGTCGCCGGAATGGCCCTCGAGGGCACCACCCCGCTCATTCCCCTCCCGCCTGGAGGCTACGTCCTGGCCAACCGCGGCGCCGTCGTCCTGGGGATGCTCCTCGGGATGCTGCTGGTCACCGTTCTCCTCAACCGCAACTGGAGCAACCAGCGCAGGCTCGCCGCCTACGCCGAGCGGGAGCGCCGCTCCGCCGAAGTCCAGAAGCACCTCGTCTCAGTCGTGAGCCACGAACTGCGGACCCCGATCGCGTCGATCGTCGGTTTCTCCGAACTGATGGCGACCGAGAGCGAACTCGGTGACGAGGAACGGTCCGAGTTCGCCACCACCATCAACGCCGAGGCCGGCCACCTCTCGCGCCTCGTCGACGACCTCGTCGACCACCTCAAGCTTGAGCTCGATCGGATCTCCGTGCGGTCGGAGCCGTTCGACGCGGCGGAGGTGGTGCGACGCCTCGTCCTGGGCAACGAGACCCGAGGCCGGGAGGTCTCGGGCGGTGACATCCCTGATCGGGCCCCTGTGATCGCCGATCCCGACCGCCTCTACCAGATCGTGCGCAACCTCATCGACAACGCCGTTCGTTACGGCGGCGACGTCATCCGGGTCGGAATCGACTCCCGGGACGACACGGTCGAGATCTGGGTCCACGACAACGGCCCGGGCCTCCCGCCGGGGCGGGTCGACGAGCTGTTCGCCGAGTACGCCCAGGCGCAGACCGGACGCGGGCTCGGGCTGGGGCTGTCGATCTCCCGGCGGCTCGCCGAAGCGATGGGGGGAACGCTCACGTACGACGCCGCCGCCTCGCCCGGGGCGCGCTTCGTGGTCACCCTCCAGAGGGATGGTGCCTCGACCGGGTCATCGTCGGCAGAAGGCCCGGCGCCGATCTCAGGACCGTCGCAGGCGATGTTGCGGGCCGGGTGACGCCGAGCAGGACGCTGCGGAGACGGCATCCTCAAGCGGTGCGCCGCGAGAGGGATCGGTACTGACCGAGGCGGGTTCTCGCCTCAGGGGCAGGTTGCCTCGAGCGTCCCCTCGACACCCTCCATCGTGTCGGAGAGATCATCGACGAACACCGTCGAGGCCGAGACGTTCTTGCCGTCGAGCACGATGAACTCGTCCTCGCCGCCCAGCATCGCCGCGAAAGGTCCACCGGCTTCGAGAGATACCGAGGGGTTCTCGAAGTCGTCGATGTCGTTGAGGCTCACCGACTGCCCGAACGAGTCGATCGACGCGTACAACTGCAAGCCGTTCTGGATCGCAGAGAGATTGAACTCGGCGCCCTCTTGGCCGATCTGCTCCTCGCCGAAGGCGCAGAGCACGCTGTCGAAGGTCCAGGTCTGGTCACCGACGGTGAGGGTGGCCGAGCCGCCTCCGACCGCCGCTTGCATGTCCTCGAGGTCTTCAGCCATGTCGTCGGCCATCTCCTCGGCACTCGAGCCGGACGGGCTGGGTTGGGTGGTGCTCGAACTCGATGCATCGGCCTCGGTGGAAGCCGGAGCCGTCGTGGTGGCGCTGTCGTCGGCGCCGGATCCTCCGCATGCCGTCAAGAGCAGCGCTGCCATGAGGATGAGGGCCGAGGCGTGTGATTTCGTCGTGATGCGCATTCCGTTTCTCCGCGGGGTGTCGTGGCTCGGCCACCCTATGGCACCCGAGCGGGATCCCGACTACTCATCCGGCGGCGTCCGACTACTCATTCGTCCTCGCGCCGGGAGGAAACCCGGCCGGCCTTCGGCGT
>JASFUV010000166.1:0-4121 GCA_050050155.1 Acidimicrobiia bacterium
AGAGGGTGATCCCTCACTTCGAGCGCTGGCCGATGCTCTCGGCCAAGCAGAGGGACTTCGAGTCCTTCGCCGCGATCTGCGGACGAATGGAGGACGGCTCACACCTCAAGAGCGCAGGATTGGCGGAAATCGTCGAGATCGCAGCAGGAATGAACCCAAGCGGCAAGCGGAGGTTCGACCCGCTGGCGATCATCGGCGAGCTGACGAGATGAAGGCATAGTCTGTGCCCCTGGAAACAGGGGAAAGCACATGAAGTTCCGACCTGCACGAATGGCGTAACGACTTGGGCACTGTCTCAACCAGAGACTCGGCGAAATTGCAGTGTGAGTAAAGATGCTCACTACCCGCGACAGGACGGAAAGACCCCGGGACCTTTACTGCAGCTTGACATTGGAGTTTGTTATGTGATGTGTAGCATAGGTGGGAGACTATGAAGTGAGGGCGCTAGCTCTTGTGGAGTCACCATTGAAATACCACCCTTCTCATAATGGGCTTCTAACCTCGGTCCGTTATCCGGATCAGGGACAGTGTCTGGCGGGCAGTTTCACTGGGGTGGTGGCCTCCAAAAGCGTAACGGAGGCGCCCAAAGGTTCCCTCAGCCTGGTCGGCAATCAGGCGGCGAGTGCAAGGGCACAAGGGAGCTTGACTGCGACACTCACCAGTGGAGCAGGTACGAAAGTAGGGCCTAGTGATCCCTCGGCGGCACGTGGATGCGCCGAGGCCAACGGCTAAAAGGTACCCCGGGGATAACAGGCTCATCCCGCCCAAGAGTCCATATCGACGGCGGGGCTTGGCACCTCGATGTCGGCTCGTCTCATCCTGGGGCTGAAGCAGGTCCCAAGGGTCGGGCTGTTCGCCCGTTAAAGAGGCACGCGAGCTGGGTTTAGAACGTCGTGAGACAGTTCGGTCCCTATCCGTCGCGGGCGCAGGAGATTTGAGGAGATCTGTCCCTAGTACGAGAGGACCGGGATGGACGTACCTCTGGTGTGCCAGTTGTCCTGCCAAGGGCACGGCTGGTTTGCTACGTACGGCACGGATAAGCGCTGAAGGCATCTAAGCGCGAAGCCGCCTCCAAGATGAGATCTCCCACCGGACAACCGGGTAAGACCCCTGGTCAGAACACCAGGTCGATAGGCCAGAAGTGGAAGCACAGCAATGTGTGGAGCTGACTGGTACTAATAGGTCGAGGGCTTGAATTTGAATATCGCGACGATCGTGCTCGCTATGGAGTGCTCGAGGAGCACTAACAGCGTTTCGGTGGCCATAGCGGCAGGGATCCACCCGTTCCCATTCCGAACACGGAAGTTAAGCCTGCCAGCGCCGATGGTACTTGGGCCGTGGGGCCCCGGGAGAGTAGGTCGCCGCCGGACAACCAGTAGATTGAGGCCGTCCTTCGGGGCGGCCTCAATCGCGTCGTATGGAGAAGAGAGGATCCGGTGGCAGGAGAACGATCCGATCGCGGCCGTGACCGTGACCGTCGGCGCGGAGGGACACCCCGGCGGGGCTCACAGCCTCGCCGTGACGACCCCGGCCGTTCCTCCAGTTCCGGCCGTGACGGCTCAGGCGGCTCCGCCCGTGGTGGAACCGCGGGACGCTCGAGTGCCGGTGGCGGGTCGGGTTCGGGTCGAGGCGGCTCCCGCCGTGGCGGCACCCGCGGTGGAACCAAGGGACGCTCGAGTGCCGGCGGGAGCTCCGCATCGAAGGGCCGACGCGACCCCAAGGCCACGGGAAGGGGAGATGCACGCTCGTCCGAGCGCTCGTCCAAGGCTCGCCGCGACCTGAAGGGCGCCGCCGCCGGCCTTCCCCACTGGGTCGTCGAAGAACTCGCCAGGGTCACCCCGGCGCCGCGGGTCACCGCCGCCCTGGAAGCACTCGGCGAGGCGTCAGAGGCGTTCGTCGACGGGCGCCACCACGCCGCGATGCGCAAGGCGGAACGCGCCAAGGACCTCGCCCCTCGCGACGCCACGGTGAGGGAGATCCTCGGGCTGGCCGCCTATCGGATCGGGGACTGGGCCAAGGCGCTGCGTGAGCTGCGCACCTACCGCCGCATCACAGGCGAGACCACCCACCTCCCGGTCGAGATGGACGTGCTACGGGCCCTGGAACGGACCGACGACGTCGCCGCCGCCTGGACGACGCTGCAGGACCTCGGCGGCACCCCGGCCGTCATGAAGGAAGGAACCGTCGTCTACGCCTCGTTCCTCATCGATCAAGGGGACGTCGCCGCGGCGAGACGCCTCACCCGGCCGACCCGGCTCACCCACAAGCCCTTCTCCGAGGACCTCAAGCTGTGGTACGTGGCCGCCCAAGCCGCCGCCCTCGAAGGCGACGCCGCCAACGCCCGTGACCTCCGCAACCGCATCCTGGAGCACGACCCCGCCTTCCCCGGCATCGACGAGCTCGAGGCGCTGATCGTGGCCGCCGGCTGACAGGCCCGGCTCACGCCGCTGCTTCCTGTCGCAGCGCCCCGATACGTTGCAGAGACCCGCACTTCCCACCGCACTGGAGGTGCAACACCCATGGACTGCAACCTCGTCGTCCTCTCCGGCAAGCTCGCCGCCGCACCCGAACTCCGCGTCTTCGATTCCGGCTCCCGCCTCGTCCGCTACCTGGTGACCGTCCGCAGCGACGCCCCCCGCCGCCGGGTCGACGTCGTCCCGGTCACGCTGTGGGACCCCCCCGACGAGATCGCCGACAACCTGCCCGAATCCGGCTGTGCGACGTGGGTCACCGGCATGGTGCAGCGCCGCTTCTGGCAGGCGAAGGACGGCCGCCACAGCCGCCTCGAGGTCGTGGCGTACTCGGTGGACCCCACGCCGTCCGAGCTGGCTGAGGCCGACGTCTGAGCCCTCCAGCTACGGCCCGCCGGTGCCGGGGTGTTGGAGGGCGCCCGCCGGCACCCCTAGATTGCGCCGATGCGCCGGGTCAGCATCGCCTCCAGCTCCCAGATCGCCGCCGACGCGGGGGCCGCCATTGCCGATCAGGGCGGCAACGCCTTCGATGCCGCCGTCGCCGGTGTGATCGCCTCGATGTGCACCGAGCCCGGCATCATCGCCCCCGGCGCCGGCGGCTTCATGACCGTGTGGCCGGCCGGGCAGGATCCCGTCGTCATCGACGGCGGTATCGAGATGCCTGGCCGCGGCCTCCCCGCCGACCGTTTCGGCGGAGGTCTCCGCGAGATCGAGATGACGTACGGGGGCGGGACCCGCACCATCGTCGGGCACGGATCGGTCGGGACCCCGGGCGCCTTCGCCGGCCTCCGCCTCACGTGGGAACGCTACGGCTCCGCCCCATGGGCGTCGCTGTTCGAGCCGGCCATCGTCGCGGTGGAAGCGGGGTTTCCCCTCTCCTCGGCGGCGGCGGAGTACTTCGCCCACTCCCACGAGGTCGTGTTCGGCTGGGACCCCTCCAGCTACGCCGTCATCCATCATCCCGACGGCACCCACATGGTGGCGGGGGACACGGTGCACGTTCCCCACCTCGCCGACTCCCTCCGGCTCATCGGCACCGAGGGCACCGACGCGCTGTACCGGGGTGAGCTGGGCGCCAAGATCGTGGATGCGGTCCAGAGCGGAGGCGGACTCCTCACCCGCCGCGACCTCGCCGAGTACGAGGCGATGGTGCGCTCCCCGATCCGGGTCGACATCGACGAGTGGGCCGTCGCAACCAATCCGCCTCCCGCCGTCGGTGGGGCCTGCATGGCCGCCATGCTCATGCTGCTCGGAGGGGGCGCCTTCGAGTCGTGGTCTGCCGACGACATCCAGACCCTGATCCGGGTGCAGCGCGCCGTGCTCGGCTACCGCGGCCGGCTCTTCGTCGGCCACGACCGCCGGCAGGAAGCCGAACGGCTGCTGGAGCTGGCGGGGATGGGGGATCTCGACGGCATCATCTCGGCCCCGTCGACCACCCACACCTCCACCGTCGACTCCGACGGCAACGCCTGTTCGGTCACCGTCTCGGCCGGGTACGGATCGGGCGCCCTCGTCGCCGGGACCGGTTTCTGGCTCAACAACTCACTCGGCGAACTCGAACTCAACCCGCAGGGTGTCCACTCCCTGGAACCGGGCACCCGGCTCGCCTCCAACATGGCGCCCACGGTGGCTCGCAGCACCCGCGGGGCG
>JASFUV010000167.1:0-4100 GCA_050050155.1 Acidimicrobiia bacterium
CAGCACCTCGCCGCGCATGTTGGCGACGGCCGTCGAGACCGAAGTCGCCGTCACCGCTGCCGCGCCTGCCAGCGCGCCGTCTCGGGGGAGCCACAGCGGCGTCGCCGGCTTCCCCACCGACGTGCTCCGCGCGCTGGGCAACTCGACGATCAGGCCGACATCGAGGAGCCGTTTTGTGATCGCGCTGATGGAGGTCTTCGGCGCATCGAGGCTCCTCGCCAGCTCGGCGCGCGACAACGGCCCGTCCTGGCGCAAGAGTCGCATCACGGCGGCGGCGTTCGACGCCGCGAGCTCCGTGGTGCCCCGCACTCTGCGGCTACCCGCCTGCTGCACGATCCTCCCTTCCGAGGCCGGCCGCGATCGCGGTCGCGACCGCGGCGTCGACCAATCGCTCACTGGTACCGGGCGGGAAGAGCGTGGTGCCCACCTCGTAGCCGCCGCGCGCGTACTCGTCTCGGGTCGGGAAGTAGCCGGGAGCGCCGTTGGCGTAGCCCGCCACGAGGAGACCGGGGAGGTCGAGACGCTGCCGGATCTGATTCGAGGCGGTGACGAAGGGCTCTCCCGGCAGCGATACGATGCCGCAGCCGTCGCCGAACCGGAGCGCCTGCACTTCCACCTCCTGATGCGGCTCGCCCGCGATCCCATCCATCCACGTCGCCGCCACGGCCTGTTCGTTCATGTGACGGTGCATCCGAAGCTCGGCAAGGCGTGGCGCCATCAGATCCCGTTCCTCGTCGTGCGCTGCGGCGAACTCCTCCTCGAGGCCTTTGAGCTCTGCTGCATACTCCTGACGTTGCCGTTTCGGCACCTGCGGCAGCTCCAGCGCCGTGGATGTCCCTCTCAAACCGACGTTCGAGATAAGCGTGCCCGCCCCCGCCTCCACCGGGACGTCGCGCAGGAGGCGCAGCTCGACGACCCGCTGGTCCCGTCCGAGGGGCGCCATGCGCCGCACCACGCTGGTCACGGCACCGGCCAGGATGCCTCCCAAGCGATCAGATTCGCGGAAGGTGTGCTCCATCCACACCGGGTTGACGTCACCGGCGCAGCCTTGGAGGTACACCGCGGTGCCGCCGATACCGGCCTCGACCTGGCGGGCAGCCGACCCGGGAAAGTCGGCCGACAGCTCGAGGTTGTCGGCTTCGAGGACCGTCGCATGGCACGGGTAGCCGAATATCACCGCCACGGGCATCGGTTCCTCGACAGCCTCGGCGACCACCACCCGGACGGAGCGCCCCACCGGTCGATCCACCCCGCGCCGGTTGGCGCCGATCCCGTCGATCGGCACCGTGGCCTGCTTGAGAAGCACGGGCCGGCGGCTGCGGCGGGCGTCTTCCAGCGCCCCCACTGCGGCCGCGGCAAGGTCATCGACCAGGTTGTCGGGGCGGCGCCGGTTGAGCGACGCCGGACCGGAGTGGGTGTGGATGGCGGACACCATCACGTGCTCGGGGGGAATCCCGAGCGACGCCACGGCCCCGTGCCGGATGGCCGACACCAGATCCCGGGTGGCGTAGAGCAGCTCGAGCACGACCACCGCGAGCTGCACGTCACCCTGGACGAACGTGACGACTCGGGCGCGCAGATCGTCGCGGACTCCCGACAGGTTCCCGGTACGAGCCGCGTAGCCGCCCATCTCGGTCCCCAGCGGAATGGGAAGCACGCGGGATGCGGCGCCGACCTCGAGTTGGCTGGACATGGCTACCACCTCTCCGAGGCCGGGGTGACGAGATCGAGGCTCGGAGCGATCTGCAGCCCGCCGTCTCCCGGCACCGACAATTCGTACATACCTGCGATCACCGACCAGGGAGAGAGGCTGGCGCGCACCAGCTCCACTGCCTCGGCCCGGAAGATCGCCGGGTTCAGCGCCCGGTAGGAGCGCACGATCGATGCGTAGTAGAAATCCGAGTTCATGAGCCCGCCGCCGAGCACGATGACGGAGGGATCGAGGATGTGGGTCACCGTATCGAGCCCGCGCGCGGTCCATCGTGCCGCGCTCGCCACGAGCGGAGCGAACCGGGATCCCTCGTCTTCGGCGGCGCGGAGCACCTCGCGGGCGGTGAGGGCGTCAGAGCCCGCCGCCTCGTCGGATCCTGCGGCGCCCGCCGCCAGCTCCCTGCCTTCCCGTTCGAGCGCGAGCCCGGAGGCAAGTGCTTCGAGGCATCCCTGTCGCTGGCAGGCGCAGGTGGTCTCGGCGAGGGGATCGACCACGACGTGGCCGAGTTCGCCGGCGTCGAACGTGGCGCCGCGGAACAGCACGCCGTCGACGACGATGCCCATGCCGATCCCGCTCGAGAGCGTGACGTAGGCCACCACCTAGTGGCCGCGGCCGCTCCCCGCCGCCGCCTCGCCTGCCGCCCCGGCGTTGGCGTCCTCCTCGACCAGGACGGGGACGTCGAACACCTCGTGGATCCGGCGCTTGAGGGGGTAGTCGTCGAACGGGAGGTTGTTGGCGCGGCGCACCACTCCGGTGTGGGCATTGACCGATCCCGCCACCGCGATCGCGATCGCAGCGAGTTCGGTGTCGGGATGCTCGGCCAGCAGTGCCTGCGCCGCGCCGACCACCATGTCGGTGACGTCGGCGGCGCGGTCGCGCGGCGTGGGGAGGCGACGGCAATCGACGACGGTTCCCGCCTGCTCCAGCGCGACGAGGGTCTTCGTCCCGCCGATGTCAACTAGTACGCGGCTCATGGGTCTCACTCTCGGTGTTCCGGGTCGGTCGGATCTCGTCGGCGGCATCGATCACGCCGGCTCCTCGAGGCGCACCTCGCACCGCTCCCCGGTGGCGGCTGCCTCGTTGATGGCAACCAGCGTCGCCGTGTTGGCCAACCCCGCCTCGAGGCCGTCGGTACGGACCGGTCGTTCCGCCGCGGCCGCGGTGAACGCCACCAGGCTGTCGAGGACCCACCCCTGGGTGGGGGGATACTCGAGTCCGCGGGGAGGAGCCACCATGGAGATCATCTGCGATTCCGAGTCGACACGGATCACGCCGTGTTCGCCAACCACCTGGAACTTCACGTCGACCGGGCTCGGGCTCTCCTCGGGCAGGAACCAGAGGGACTCGAAGAGGGCGGAGGCGCCTCCGTCGTAGCGAACGAGGGCGTGCACGTAGTCGGGCACGTCGATGCCGGCGGCCCGTAGTGTGGTTCCGCCGCTCTGGGCGGTGACGCTGATCGCCTTCTGATCCGAAAGCCATGCCGCGAGGTCGAGGCAGTGGCTCATGAGGAACCAGGCCGGCGAGGTACGTGCCGACCATCCGATCCAGTCCCGCGGGACCGCGATGACGTTGTTGAGTCGGGCGTTGATGCACTCCACCGTCCCGATGTCACCGGAGCCGATGCGTTCGTGGGCGGCACGGAATGCGGGATGCCAGTGGTTGGAGAAGTTGACGGTGGCGAAGATGCCGTTCTCCCGGGCCGCGTCGGCCATGCGGCGGGCATCGGCGAGGGTGGTGGCGAGCGGCTTCTCGACGAGGATCGCCAGGCCGGCGGAGGCCGCCTCGATGAACGGTGCGGGGTGGAGGTCGTCGGGGATCGCGATGTAGACCGCGTCCGGGGCGCACGCCGCCACCATGGCGCTCAGGGAATCGAACGCCGGCACCGACAGTTCGTCTCCGAGGCGGCGCGCCGCCTCGAGGTCGCTGTCGACGACGCCGACGCACTTCACCCACCCGCGGGCGAGCTGGGAGTTGGCGGCGCGGGCGTAGAGCGACCCCATGGTGCCCGCGCCAACGACGGCGAGACGCGTCACATCGGTCATCGATTCCTCCTCGGATCGGCGTGCGATCCCGCGGGCCTGCGCCCGGCGGCCATCGCAACGGTTTCGGTCATAACGGACTCCTTGGTCATGCGCTATCCCTTGGTACTTCCGGCGGTCAGCCCGGCGACGAGGTGCCGCTGCAGGAGCACCACGGTCACCACGATCGGCAGGATGACGAGGATCGTCGAGGCGGACAGCGGCCCCCACGCGATCGTCTTCTGCGTCACGAAGTTCGACGACAGCCACACTGTGAGGGGTCGCGCCTCGGATCTGGTGAGGAAAAGGGGCATCAGGTACTCGTTCCAGCCTGCGATGCCGGCGAAGATGGCGGCGGCGCCGATGCCGGG
>JASFUV010000168.1:0-4098 GCA_050050155.1 Acidimicrobiia bacterium
TACTCGTTGCGTTCCACCGGCGCCGACAGCTCCCATCCCTCGGCGAGATGCACCATCGGGAGGCGCCCGGTGTGCTCCTCGTACACCGTCGACAAGGCCCGCACCGGGTACCCGGCGAGATTCCACGACGACACGTACTGCGCCATCCGGTCCGACATCACCGGGCGCAGGTCGGGCACCAGGGTGCAGCCGAACACCGGCTCGCTCGGCGGCTCGTCCGATGGATCGAACACGCCGATGACATCGGCGTGCGCCGCGGAGCGCAGGTCGTCGATGAGCCCCTTCTCGGGAGTGATCAACAGCAGCGCCTCGGTCCACGGCCGGCGACGGCGGACCGCACGATGCACCACCGCACCCGCCAGCCACACCACCAGCGTCGTCGCAAGGAACGACCGGGAGAAGTACGGCCGGAACAGCACCACGCCCACCGCGGCGAACATCGCCTCGAACCCGAGGATCGTCAGCGCCCTCCCGTACGACGGGCGGGGCGCCCCCTGTGCCCACATGCGCAGGCTCAGGTAGGAGCCGATCACGAGGCCGGCGGCGATGAGGCCCATGAGCGGCCACAGCGACGCGTCGGGGCGGGGATGGGCGCGCCACGGCAGCGGCTCGCCGAACACCATGGCGCCGGCGACCGCGTAGGCGAACACCAGGGCCGCCACGTCGCTTGCGAGGACCGAGAGCAGGAAACGCCGTCTCATGAGCCGAGCCAGGATACCCCTGTGACGTTCCCATCGCCCCGACCGGCGGCGCCACTATCCTCCCCCGCCGATGCCGAAGTCACGTTTCACCCACCGGGCCGTCGCCTCCGTTCCCGCCCACGCCGTCTGGCAGCGCCTCCAGGACGCCGCCACCTGGGCCGCCATCGGGCCGGTCGAGGAGGTCTGGGATCCCCACCACGACGACGCCGGGTCGTTGCGCTCCTACCGGTGGAAGACCGTCGTGGGGCCCCGCGCCTACCTCGGATCGGCAACTGTGGTGGCGTCCGAGCCCGAGCGGCGCATGGAACTGCGGCTCGACGGCAGCGAGGTCGTCGGGGACCTCATCGCCGAACTCGCCCCCGACGGTGACACGACCACCACGTTGACGGTCACCCTCGCCATCGAATCGGTCGGCGTCCTCTCCACCCTCTTCTTCCCCGTGGTCGCCGACGCCGTCGGCCGCGGGCTGCCGGCCCAGGTCGACGGCTTCGTCCGCTCCCTCGACGCCACCGACTAGTCACTGACTAGCCCGCCGGAGCGCCTGCAAACACTCCCCGTCTGCTATTGACTACTCAGAGTAGTTAGGTGACCATACACCCATGAACCTCACCGTCCCCAGCCGGCGGCTCACCGCCCTGATCATCGCCACCACGGCGATACTCACGATCGGGGTCGTACCGGCCACCGGCGCCACGCCGAACCTGTCTGACGACGCGGAACCATCCGTCGTCGTCGCCTCCTCCACCCGCATCGAGCCGGGTGTCGAAGGAGGCCGGTACACGGTGACGGTCACCAACGAGGGCAGCGCACCGCTCTCGGGCTTGACGGTGCGCTATCCCGTTCACGACCCGATTCTCGCGGCGTCCACCGACGCCGGGGTCGCCACCGCAGACGGCTGGGAGCTCGGGGAGCTCCCAGCCGGAGCAACCGCGACGCTCGAGTTCGCAACGGCCGGCTGACCAGCCTCAGTCGGGGATGTCGAGACCCCGCAGCTCCTCGGCGAGACGCGCCGCCTCGGCCCGGCCCCCTTCACTGATCTCGGCCCGGTCGGTGAGCAGCGTCACCTGGTTCTCGAAGATCTGGAGAAACCCGCCGTGGATCCCGACCATCGTCGTCCCGCCCTCCCCCCGGATCTCCACCACCCCGGTGGAGAGCGCCGCCATCGTCGGCTCGTGACCGGCCAGAATCCCGATCTCCCCCTCGGTGGTGCGGGCGATCACCATCTGGGCGTCCCCCCGCCACACCACCGATTCGGGGGTGACAACGTCGACCGGAAACAGCGGGACTTCGTCCATCAGCCGGCTTCGATCTCCTTGGCCCGACGGCGGGCGTCGTCGGCGCCGCCCACCATGTAGAACGCCTGCTCCGGGAGGTGATCGAGTTCACCGGCGATGAGCGACTTGAAGGAGGCGATCGTCTCCTCCAGCGAGGTGTACACCCCGTCCTGCCCGGTGAACTGGGCGGCGACGAACATCGGCTGGGCGAGGAACTTCTGGATGCGGCGGGCCCGCGACACGGTGAGGCGATCCTCCTCCGACAGCTCGTCGATGCCGAGAATGGCGATGATGTCCTGCAGGTCCTTGTAGCGCTGCAGGATCTGCTGCACCTCGGTCGCCACCGCGTAGTGCTCGTCCCCGACGATCTGGGGATCGAGGGCCCGGCTCGTCGAGTCGAGCGGATCGACTGCCGGGTAGATGCCGAGCGCGGTCAGCGGCCGCGACAACACCGTGGTGGCATCGAGGTGGGAGAACGCGGTGTGCGGGGCCGGATCGGTGATGTCGTCGGCGGGCACGTAGATCGCCTGCAGCGACGTGATCGACCGGCCCTTCAGCGACGTGATGCGCTCCTGGAGCGCCCCCATCTCCCCCGCCAGCGTCGGCTGATACCCCACCGCCGAGGGCATGCGCCCCAGCAGCGTCGAGACCTCGGAACCGGCCTGGGTGAAACGGAAGATGTTGTCGATGAACAGCAGCACGTCGAGCCGTTCCTCGTCCCGGAAGTACTCGGCCATCGTCAGCGCCGACAACGCAACCCGGAGCCGCACCCCCGGCGGCTCGTCCATCTGACCGAACACCAGAGCCGTCTTCTCCAACACCCCCGACTCGGTCATCTCGAGGAACAGGTCGTTGCCCTCCCGGGTCCGCTCCCCCACCCCGGCGAACACCGACACCCCGCCGTGCTGGGTGGCGACCCGGTTGATCATCTCCTGGATCAGCACCGTCTTGCCGACACCGGCGCCCCCGAAGAGGCCGATCTTGCCGCCCCGCACGTACGGGCAGAGCAGATCGATGACCTTGATCCCCGTCTCGAACATCTGCTTGGTGGGCTCCACGTCCTCGTACGGCGGCGCGGCGCGATGGATCGGCCACCACTCGCCGGAGAAGTCGGCGTCGGGAGCGTCGAGCGAATCACCCCACACGTTGAAGATGTGGCCGAGAGTCTGGTTGCCGACCGGCACCGCGATCGGGCGACCCGTGTTGCGCACCGTCGCCCCTCGCACCAACCCGTCGGTCGGCGCCATGGCGATGGCCCGCACCGTGTTGCCGCCGAGGTGCTGCGCCACCTCCGAGATGACCGAGCGCGACTCCCCCGCCACCTCGAATTCGATCTCGAGGGCGTAGCTGATGTCCGGGAGGGAATCCGGCGGGAACTCCACGTCGACGACCGGCCCCGCCACCTTGACGATGCGGCCCGTAGGAAGGGTGCTGGTAGTGGTCACTGTGCTTCTCCGTCGTCCGTCGGTGTGTCTCTTCTTCGCACGCTCGCTCACCCGTTTGTGAGGGCTTCGGAGCCGCCCACGATCTCGGAGATCTCGGTGGTGATCTCCGCCTGGCGGGCCTGGTTCGCCTGCCGGGTGAGCACCCGGGTCAACTCCTCGGCGTTCTCGGTTGCGGCTTTCATCGCCCGCCTCCGGGCGGCGTGTTCGGAGGCGGAGGCCTCCAGCAGGATCCCGAACACGCTGCCCTCCAGGTAGCGGGGCAGCAGCCGTCCCAGGATCTCCTCCGGGGACGGCTCGAAACTGTAGGCGGCGCCCGGCACACCATCGGTGCGGGCCGAGAAGTCGGGCGGCTCGATCGGCAGCAACGGCCAGCGTACCGGCGTCTGGGTGAGCGCCGACAGGTACCGGGTGGTGTACACCTCCACCGCGTCGACCCGACGCTCCTGGTACTCGTCGATGAGGATCTCGCTGATGGCGCGCGCATCGCCGTAGGTGGGGGTGTCGGTGATGGAAAGGAACGTCCGCTCGATCGGGTAGCGCCGGTAGCGGAAATACGACTGGGCCCTCTTCCCCACCACGTAGAGGCGCACCTCCCGTCCCTGATGGCGGTGCTCGAGCAGCGCCCGCTCGGCGAGACGGATGATCGACGTGTTGTAGCCGCCCGCCAGCCCACGGTCG
>JASFUV010000169.1:0-4096 GCA_050050155.1 Acidimicrobiia bacterium
CGGGCCCAGCGGCTCCCGAGGGTCACGTAGACGTCGCCGGTGCCGGCAAGGTACCCGACCCACCCTTCACCGGTCGGCTGCGGTGCGGCTCCACCGGTCCATTCCAGGCCATCGTCGGACAGCAGCAGCACCGTCTGCTCCTGCCCGCGGCTGTAGTCGTGGACGAGGGCGGCGAACCCGGCGGGTCCTTGCGTGACGGCGGCCACCTCCCCCTGGAGGATGCCCAACGAAACCTCGGCCCATGTCACCTCTGCGGGGTCGATCGAGAGGGGACCGGAGGCCAGGGTCGTCCCCGGGGGCTCGGCCGCAGGTTCGTTCCCGGTGAGGGCGGTGACCGTGAGGATCCCGCCGGCCGCGCCTGCACCCACCAGGACGACCAGGCCGAGCGCGGTCAGGAGCCGCTGCGCGGCGCCGCGGCGGCGGGAGCTCTCCATCCGATCGAGCGGCTCGGGGATGGCGGCGGCGCGCCTGGTCAGGGACTCGGCGTACGAGCGGTCCCCGGTGTCGGCCCGGGCTTCGGCGGCTGCGACCCGCGCCGGGACCTCGCCTGCCTCGATCCGTAGCGCGGCGGCGATGGCACCGTCCTCCCACCGGAGGAAGTGGCGGAGGGTGAGCAGGGCGCGATCGTCGGAGCCGAGCCGTGTGAAACGCTCCAGCGTGGGATCGGCCGAGGCGGGGGAAGGAGCGCCGGGGAGACGGAACCCCTGGATCTCGCCCTGCCGTCCCTCGCGGCGCCGGATCCAGCGCAGCGCGGCGTTGACCACCTGCGGGAGAGGATCCGCGTCGCGGCGGCGAAGACGACCCTGCCAGCGGGAGAACCCGTGATCGGCGCCGTCGACCGCGAGGTCACGGTTGCCGGTGATGAGGACCAGCGCTCGGTACAGGTCGCCGCGGTGCGCGGCGTACACGGCGGCGAAATCCGCGGAGTGCTCGTCGTTGGTCACGGGGCGATCCTTCTCCCTCGATGAGTGAGACGTCCGGCGCCGCGTTCGGGTTCCCTAGTAGGCGGCGAGGGCCGCGGCTCGCTCCATGATGCCCTCGACCGACGGGAACACCGCGTCTTCCAGGGCAGATGCGAAGGGGAAGGTCGGCACCTCGGGGGCGGCGTAGCGCTGGACCGGAGCGTCGAGCCAGTCGAGTGCCTTCTCCGCCACCTGGGCGGCGATCTCGGCCCCGAAGCCGGCGAACTCCGTGTCCTCGTGGACGATGAGGAGCTTGCCGTTGTACCGGATCGCCAGTTCGATGGAGGGCCAGTCGAGGGGACGCAACGAGCGCAGGTCGAGCACGCTGGCGTCGACACCCTCGTCGGCGAGCCGCTGGGCGGCTTCGAGGGCGAAGTGCGCCATCGTGCCGTAGGCGACGATGGTGAGATCGTCCCCGATGCGACGCAGCGCCGCCTTTCCGATCGGGACCCGGTATTCGCCGGTGGGGCATGGTCCCTCGGCGAGGCGGTAGAGCTTCTTCGGCTCGAGGAACATCACCGGGTCGGGGTCCTCCACCGCCGACCAGAGCAGCCCTTTGGCGTCGGCCGGCGTCGACGGCACCACCACCTTGAGTCCGGGGATGTGGGCGTAGAACGACTCGATCGATTGGGAGTGGTAGAGGGCGCCGTGGATGCCCCCGCCGTAGGGGACCCGGACCACCATCGGGACCGTCCAGCGTCCGTTGCTCCGGTAGTGAATCCGGGCCAGCTCCGACACGATCTGGTCGAAGGCGGGATGGATGAAGTCGGCGAACTGGATCTCGGTGATGGGGCGGCCCCCCGCGGCGGCGATCCCGATCCCGACGCCGATGATGAGGGCTTCGGAGAGGGGGGCGTTGAAGGAGCGACGCGGGCCGAATTCGCCGGTGAGGCCGCGCGAGGCCTTGAACACGCCTCCCTTGGGGTCGGCGACGTCCTGACCAAACAGGCACACGTCGGGGTTGGCGGCGAAGACCTCGTGCATCGCCTGATTCACGGCCGTGATGAGGTTGATGCGCTCCCCCCGCGGCGCAGGCTCGACCGCAGTGGCCCCGTCGATGGGCATGATGGGCCGGGCGTACACGTGCGAGGACCAATCGTCCGGATCGGGTGCGGCCTCGGCCTCGGCGACCGCGGCGGCGATCTCCTCGGTGACGTCACGCTCCAGGGCGTCCTCCTCGTCCTCGTCGAGGAGGCGGGATTCGACGAGGTACTGGCGGAACAGTGCGATGGGGTCCTTGCGGCGCCACATCTCGACCTCTTCCGCCGACCGGTACACCTTGTCGTCGTCGTCGGACGTGTGGGCGTAGTAGCGGTAGGTCCTCGCCTCGATCAATGTGGGGCCGCCCCCGGATCGGGCCCGTTCCACCGCGGCGGTCGCCACCCCATAGACGGCGAGGAGGTCGTTGCCGTCGACCGATACTCCCGGCATGTCGTATCCGGCGGCGCGCCCGGCGACGGTGCCTGCCACCTCCTCGGCGAGCGGCACCGAGATGGCGTAGAGGTTGTTCTCGACGAGGAACACCATGGGCAGCCCGTGGATGCCTGCGAAGTTCATCGCCTCGTGCCAGTCGCCCTCCGACGTTGCGCCCTCTCCCGAGCTGACGAAGACGACACCGGGCATTTCCTTCTCCATCAGCCGGTACGCGATGCCGCAGCCGTGCGGGTACTGAGAGCCGATGACCGACGAGTGGGTGAAGATGTGCAGATCGGGCTCGGACCAGTGGTTCGGCATCTGGCGGCCCCCGCTGGTCGGGTCGCCGGCCTTGGAGAAGGCGCCGAGGAAGATGTCTCTTGGGGTGACCCCGAGCGCCAGGTTGAAGGCGGTGTCCCGGTAGTAGGGGAGCGACCAGTCGGTGGAGGGATCGAGGGCGGCGGCGGTTCCGACCTGGGCGGCCTCGTGACCGGCGGCGGACACGATGAACGGGACCCGGGCCTGCCGGTTGAGGGCCCAGAGGCGGTCGTCGAGCCTGCGGGCGAGCAGCATCGTCCGGTACATGGCCTTGACCCGATCGTCATCGAGGCCGAGCGCCTTGTGATCGTGGATATTCTCGATGTCGAGCATCCGGTCCTGCTCCTATCGTTCCGGCCCGCCCCGGCCGGCATCGCCCACCCACGAGGTTCGACTCCGCAACGGCCGATGAGGTTTCACGCCACGCGGTGATCGGGATGCGGCGAACCGGAGGGGAGGGGTGGAAGACGCTCGAGAGACGGATCGGTCGGCGAATCCGATGCTTCCCAACGAGCACGCTCCCTCGGTCGGCGTCGGGCTGCAGGGTGGCGAGCCCGGACCCACCATCCTAGCGATCGGGGGGTTCCGGCCACGACGGGCGCCTCGTGAACCTTCTGTTCTCAGAGCGACGCGCGGCTCCTAGCATTCGACGGGTGATTCTGTCGGCGTTCCTCCGTGTGTACCTCCCCGCCGACCGGGCCGGTGGTTTCGAAGTCCACCGCGATCCGGCCGGCGCCGCCACCGTCGCGCGCGCCGACAACCACTTCCTGTGGGCGGAGCCCACCGTCGATGACGCCTTTCGGGCCGAGTGGGACGGCAGGTCGTACGTGTGCCCCCGGTTCCCCCGCCTCCGGATGCTCGAGGGGGTGCTGGCATTCTCCAACGCCTATCCGGGGGCGCACCTCGTTCCGCCGTCCGAAGTCGAATCGGCGGTGCGGGAGCTGTCGCAGCTGCGGGCATCGTCCCCTGCCGCTCGCTCCTACATCCTGACGTCACCGTGGCACGTGCCGCTGCGCTGGTTCTCCATCTTCGATCCGGACGAGCGGGAGTTGTACCAGGCGGCGGACGGGCTCTCCATCCGGTACCGCTGCACGGTCGAGGAGGGCATGGAGCGTGTCGAGCACTCCGCTGACGTCCTCGACGACGCCGGATTCGACGAGACCATCATCGAGCAGCTCCGCGGCCTCTCGGACTGGCTCGATGGGTTCCCGGGGGAGGCGCTGGTGGAGCTGGACTACGGCGGCGTGGCGAGGCTCTTCAGCGACGGGGACCTCACCCTCGACGAATCGGCCGCCGAGGTGGCTGCCAGTCTCGACGCGTTGGTGCGCCACGAGTTCGAAGAGGCGGGGGTCGCCTACGCCGCGGTGGCAACCCGGTGGGCGGGTGCGCAGGCTCTCACCTAT
>JASFUV010000170.1:0-4096 GCA_050050155.1 Acidimicrobiia bacterium
TCCTCGACCACGAGCCTCTCACCGCCGGCGATGTCGTCGTCGTGTTCTCGCACAGTGGCCGCAACAGCGCCCCCGTCGAGACCGCCATGTACGCCAAGGACCACGGTCTTTCCGTGGTGGCGGTAACCGCCACCGCCAACCTCAGCCGACCCGCCGAGCACTCCTCGGGCAAATTCACCGCCGATTTCGCCGATGTCGTCATCGACACCGGCGCCCCTGTCGAAGACGCGGTTGTTCAGCTCGATGGCTGGGGGGCGCCGCTCGGTGGCGTCTCCACCATCCTCGCGTGTGCCGCCACCGTCGAACTCCTCACGCGCACCGCCGCCAAGCTACTCGAACAGGGAATCACCCTCCCCACCTTCGTGTCGCCCACCGTGCCGGGAGCGTCCGTCGAAGGCAACGTCGCCGTCTTTGACGCCTTCCGGGCACGACTCGATCGTGTCCGCCAGCGCGCTGCGCGCTGAGCTGAGTTCCCATGACAGGGCTGGTGCTCCGGAACGGCCGGATCGTGTCGGATGGCCGGGTCGTCGACGGTGACCTGCTGATCCAGGACCGGCGCATTGCCGCCGTCGGACGGGTCTCGTCTCCTCCTGGGACCCCGACGACGGATCTTGGAGGGGCGACGGTGCTTCCCGGACTGGTGGATCTCCAGGTAAACGGTCTCGGCGGTACCGAGGTCTACCGTGCCGATCGCGCCGGCCTCGTGGACATCACGCGTACCGCGGCTCGCCTTGGGTGTACCTCCCTGCTCCTGACCCAGATCTCGGGCGATCCGGAGTCCTACGTGGAGCTGGCGGCGGCCCTGGGAGAGGCGCCGGACGGGGGAGCGCGGATTCTCGGTGTTCACCTGGAGGGTCCGTACCTCGATCCGGGCCATCCGGGGGCGCACCCCCGGGACGCCCTCCGTCCGCCCAACGCCGATGAGGCGAGGCTCCTCCTCTCGCACTTCGGAGATCGCGTGCGGGTCTGGACCCTGGCGCCCGAGCTCCCCGGTGCCGAGCAGGTCGTCGATCTGCTCCTCGAATCCGGGGTGGTGGTTTCGGCCGGCCACAGCGGCGCGACGTTCGATGAAGCTCGCTCGTGGTTCCGGCGAGGCGTGACGCTCGTGACGCACCTCTTCAATGCCATGTCGGGCCTCGACCACCGGGAGCCGGGACTCGCGGCCGCGGCCCTCCTCGACGCGGAGGTCAGCTTCAGCGTGATCGCAGACGGCCATCACGCCTCTCCCGAGATGGTGCGCTTGGCGCACCGGCTCGGGAGGGAGCGTCTCATCCTGATCACCGACGCGGTTGCCCCTGCCGGGGCTCCCGACGGCACCTACACCGTCGCCGGGCAGGAAGTCCGCGCCGCCGACGGCACGGTGCGCCTCCCGGGCGGAAGACTCGCAGGAAGTGTTCTCCGGCCCCTCGACGCGGTGAAGAACCTGGCCCGATTCACCGGCCTGAGTATCGCGGAGGCATCGGTGGCCATGACGTCGCGACCTGCCGACCTCCTCGGCCTCCCCGAACTCGGACGCCTCGCCGAAGGATGCGTCGCCGACTTCCTGGTGCTCGACGACGGCGAGGAACTCGCCGAAACCTGGATCAACGGGAGGCCCGTCCACCGGAGGCCCGGCACAGAGGCGGAGGCGTGAGCCGATTCGGCGCCGAGATTCGCGCCCAGCCCGAAGCGGTGGCCCGCTTCGTCGACCGCGAGGCCTCAACCGTGAGAACGATCGCGTCGGAGTTGCAGGGCACCACCATCGACTGGGTCGTGATCGCGGCCCGCGGGAGCTCCGACAACGTGGCGCGCTACGGCCAGTATCTCCTGGGCATCCGCAACCGGCTGCCCGTCGCTCTGGCAACGCCGTCTCTCTACACCGTGTACCAGAGCCCGCCTCGACTGACTCGTGCGCTGGTGATCGGAATCTCGCAGTCCGGCGCCTCCCCGGACGTGGCCATGGTCATCGAGGAGGCACGCAGCCAGGGATGTCGCACCCTGGCGATCACCGCCGACACGGCGTCGCGGCTTGGTCGGGCCGCCGACTTCGTGCTCGACCTCGGCATCGCCGAGAAGGCGGTCGCCGCCACCATGACCTACTCGACGTCGTTGGCGGCGATGGCCCTGCTGTCGATGACCCTGGGAGGTCACGACGCCGACCTCGGGCGCCTCACCGCAATTCCCGACGTGATGCAACTTGCCGCCGAACGGGCCATGTCCAGCTCGGAGTTGTGCGTGGCGGCGGCGCCCGGAGACTGGTTCGTGGTCGGGCGGGGATACAGCTACGGGACCGCGTTCGAGACGGCACTCAAGATCGCCGAGGTGGCAGGGGTTCATGCGGAGCCGTACTCGGCGGCCGACGTCCTCCACGGGCCCTCCGCCGGAATCGACGACGCTTCCACCGTGATCCTCATCGCTCCTAGGGGCCCCGCCTTCGCCGGCATGGCGGAATGGATCCCCGAACTCAAGCGGCGCCGCTCCAGTCTCGTCGCGATCTCGGACGACGAAGGCATGCTGCGTGTCTCGCGTTCGGCGTTTCGCCTCCCGGGAGGCGTGCCCGAGTGGCTGAGTCCTCTCGTCACCGTGATCCCGGGACAGGTCTTGGCCCTCCGTCTCGCCGAGGCGAGAGGGCTCGACCCCGATCAACCGCGGGGACTGCGGAAGATCACCGAAACCTTCTGAGTGCTCGCCCTCCCGGAAGAGCGTCCCGACGCGAAGTCGACCTCGATCCGAGGTTGGCGGAGCGGGGGGCGGAGGACGCGGTGCCGGCAGTCTACGGATCTGTCGGGGGAGTCGGTGTCCCTGGGGTGGTGGCATACTGCCGCGATGGCACATCCCGCACCACGGCACGGCGCGGCGGCGTCCGATCCCGCCCATCGATCACGGGCATCCGGCGCGGCGAGGCGGATCCTGCTCACCGCGCTGTCGACGGTGCTGCTCGCCGTCGGGTGCAGCTCGGGGACCGCCGAGCTGGCCGGCTACACCCGCGATCCGCGCCCGGTCGTAGGTGCGGCGTCGCTGCCCGACGCCTCGAATGGCGGCACTCCCTTCGCATTTCAGGCGGCACCGGGCGGGCTCCTCGTCGTGTACTTCGGCTACACCTCGTGCCCCGACGTGTGCCCCACCACGATGGCCGAGATCCGCACCGGTCTCGAAGACCTCGGCTCAGACGCCGACCGGGTCGAGATGGCGATGATCACCGTCGACCCGGGACGCGACACCGGCGACGTCCTCACCAACTACGTCCGTGCCTTCATACCGGCCGGTCATGCCCTCCGCACCGAGGACGGCGCCGCGCTGCGCGCTGCGGCGGACGCCTTCGGAGCCACCTACCAGGTGACCGAGAACGTCGACGGCACCGTTGAGGTCGCCCACACCGCCCACGTCTACGTCGCCGACGACGCCGGCCGGCTCCGGGTGACCTGGCCCTTCGGCACCCCCGGCGCCGACATGGCGAACGACCTGCGCATCCTGCTGGGGGAGGGATGAGACGGATCGTCGCGGTCGTGCTGGTGGCGACGCTGGTCGCAGCGTGCGGATCGAGCGACCCGGGGCCCCGCTTCGCCGACGACGCCACGGCCACCGCCGCCGACTACTCGTACACCATCCCGCCCGGGGCGGGGGAGGCGCTCGACCGTGGCGAGCCGCTCGACATCCTCCCTGCGGTGCTGACCGTGCACGTCGGGGAAGTGATCGAATTGATCAACCACGACGACCGGGGGCACCTGGTGGGTCCGTTCTTCGTCGGGGCCGGGGAGACCCTGCGGCAGCGCTTCTCGCGTGCCGGCGAGTTCGTCGGGGAGTGCACGGTGCATCCCTCGGGGCAGATCCGTCTCATCGTGGAGGAGGCATGAGCCCGGGGCGGTGGACGGTGCTCGGCCTGGCGCTGGCGGCAATGCTGGTGGTTCCCGCCGCACCGGCCCTCGCCGACCCGGCCGGCCCCAGCGACTACCAGAGCAGCGTGATCGGACTCGACCCGCCGGTCGCCGGAGTCGACGTCTCCATCATCGGGGGCGACTCGTTCGTGCGGCTCGTCGTCGACCCCGCCACCGAGGTCGAGGTGACCGGCTACCGGGGCGAGCCCTACTTGCGTTTCCTTCCCGGCGGCATCGTCGAG
>JASFUV010000171.1:0-4086 GCA_050050155.1 Acidimicrobiia bacterium
CTGGTGCCGCCGATGGCGGCGAGGCTGCGGGAGTAGCTGACGCCCACCGTCGCCGACGGCAGGCTGGAGGTGGTAATGACGGGGCGGTTGGCGATCGCCCGCCGCAGGAACGCCGCCATCTGCGCCCGGGTCACCGCCTCGTTGGGGCAGAACCGGCTGTTGGACGGCGGGTTGCAGCCATAGGTGATCCCGGCGGCCGCCAGCTTGGCGATGTCGGCTTCGAACACCGAGCCGTTGTCGTCGCTGAAGGTGTTGCCACCCCCGTCATCGGTGAGGTGCAATGCCCGCACCAAGAACGCCGCCATCTGGCCGCGCGTCACCGCGTTGTCGGGACAGAAGTTCGTGTAGTCCGGCGGATTGCAGCCGTAGGTGATCCCGGCTTCGGCCAGCTTTTCGATGTCGGCTTCGAAGATCGAGTCGTCGTCGTCGGCGAAGTCGTGGCTGCCGCTGGCCTCGAGGTCGAGCGCCCGCACCAAGAACGCCGCCATCTGGCCTCGCGTCACGGACGCGTCGGGACAGAAGCGGTCGTTGGTCGGCGGATTACACCCGAAGGTGATGGCCTGATCGGCCAACCATTCGATGTCCCCCTCGAAGGTGTGCCCCGAGGGCACGTCGACGAAATCGGTCGCTGCGAGTGCCGAGGCCGGCCCCACGACGAGCAACGCGGCAATCACGGCGAATGACAGCAGGACGTGGCCTGCCTTCCTGACCCTGAGCATGAGCCCCCACTTTCCTCTGTGCGGGAAGGGCGCGTCGCCCTCCGCAACCTGCAGTCGAACATATCAGCGCCCGGTTGATGGGTCGCCACCGGGCACCGGATAACAGGCTACCCGATGACCCGTGCCCGGGGAGCCCCCGTTCCGCGCCCTCCCCGCCTCAGGGCCGCCCGACCCGCCGGCGAATCGGATCGACAGCCGCCGCCACCTAAACTCCGGGCACCTTGTTGAGGCGTACCGGGACGGCAGTGGTGTTGGCGGCGGTGCTTGCCGCCGTGTTCTCTGGGAGCGCGCCCGCACGGGCCGATGGGGAGAACATCCACGGCACGCTGGAGAGCATCGACAACGAGCAGCGCCTCCCCGTCGCCGGGGTGACGATCATCGTCGAACAGGACGGCGCCGAGATCGGGACCGCCGTCAGCGACGCCGACGGCGAATGGGCGGTCCCGGTCCCGGCCGGCGGGACCTACCAGGTGCGCCTCCTCGTCGACACCCTGCCATCCGGCGTCGCCCTCACCGTGCCCGGCAACGACGTCCTCCCCAACGTGCTCGTCCGCGACAACCAGCAGAAGACCGTCCGGTTCCAGCTCGGCGCCGGCGTCACCACCACGGTGGGCTCGTTCGACCGCTTCGCAGGCCTCGTCATCGTCGGCCTCAAGCTCGGAGCCATCATCGCCCTCTGCTCCATCGGCCTCTCCCTGATCTTCGGTGTCACCGGTCTCGTCAACTTCGCCCACGGCGAGATGGTGACCTTCGGGGCGGTCGCCGCCTACTTCTTCCACGCCTCGCCCCTGGGCCCGCAATGGCCCCTGCTCTACGCCGCCATCCCGGCGGTTCTGCTCGGCGCCGCCTTCGGCGGGGTCCAGGAGCTGGTGCTGTGGGGCCCCCTACGCCGCCACCCCACCGGCCTCATCGCCATGTTGGTGATCTCGATCGGGCTGTCCTTCGCCGTCCGCAACCTCATCCTCATCATCTTCGGCGGCGCACCCCGGCCCTACCTCGACTACGCGGTGCAGCGGGAATGGCACTTCTGGGGGATCTCCACCGTGCCCAAGAACATCGTGATCATCCTCGCCTCGGCCGCCATCCTCGCCGTGGTCGGCCTCTTCCTGCAGTACACGAAACTCGGCACCGCGATGCGCGCCGTCGCCGACAACAAGGATCTCGCCGAGTCCTCCGGGATCAACGTCAACGGGGTCATCCTCACGACCTGGATCGTCGGCACCGGCCTGGCCGCCGCCGGCGGGATCTTCTTCGGGGTCGCCGAGCAGATTCAGTTCGACATGGGGTTCAAGCTGCTCCTGCTCATCTTCGCCGCCGTGGTGCTCGGCGGTCTCGGCACCGCGTTCGGCGCCATGGTGGGAGCGTTCATCATCGGTCTCGCCGTCGAAGTCAGCACCTACTGGATCGACAACGAGTTCAAGACCGCCATCGCCCTCGGGATCCTGATCGTCATGCTGTTGGTGCGACCCCAGGGCATCCTCGGAAGTAGGGAGCGGATCGGCTGATGGATTATGCCGGCATCCTCATCGACGCCCTGCGAGCCGCGGTCGGCCCGGTCGCCGCCGCCTACGCCCTCTCGGCGACCGGCCTCAACCTGCAGTTCGGCTACACCGGGCTCCTCAACTTCGGCCACGTCGGCTTCATGCTGGCCGGCGCCTACGGGGCGGCGATCACCGTCGAGGCCGGAGGCTCCCTCTGGCTCGGCATCCCCATCGGGATCGCCGCCGCCGTCCTCCTCGGCCTGCTGCTCGGGTTCCCCACCCTGCGCCTCCGCGCCGACTACCTCGCCATCGTCACCATCAGTGCCGCCGAGATCCTCCGCCTCGTGGTGCGCTCCTCGTGGGCGAATCCGGTCACGAAGAGCGTCTTCGGGATCCGTGCCTTCGCCAACGAGTTCTTCGACCTCAACCCCTTCGACGTCGGGAAGGACTACGGGTGGGGCGACTTCGTATTCAGCGGTCGCCAGCTGTGGGTCGTCGTCGTCAGCTGGACGGTGGTGGCAGTGGCAGGGATCCTCGTCTATCGCATGATCCACAGCCCGTGGGGACGGGTCATCCGGGCCATCCGGGAGGACGAGGACGCCGCCCGCTCCCTCGGCAAACACGTCTTCAGCTACAAGCTGCAGTCCCTCATGATCGGCGGCGGGCTCGCGGGCCTCGCCGGGATCCTCCTCGCCATCGAGCAACAGAGCGTCTTCCCCGACACCTGGATGCCGAAGATCACCTTCTTCCTGTACGTGATCGTGATCCTGGGCGGCGCCGGGACCGTGATCGGCCCCATCGTCGGCGCCATCGTGTTCCAGTTCCTCTACTTCTTCTTCGATCGCTTCATGACGAATGCCCAGCTCCAGGGCTGGTTCGGCAACGTGCTCGACGCCACCGCCGCCGCCCAGGTGAAGCTGGTGCTGGTGGGGGCCGGCCTGATGACGTTGATGGCGCTGCGGCCGGAAGGAATCTTCGGGCACCGGGAGGAGCTGTTGATCGATGAGCGCTGAATCACGGGTGGCCGGGATCGAGCCGGTTCCGGGGGCCGCCAAGCCGGATCCCATCCTCAGCGTCGACCGGGTGCGCCGCGCCTTCGGCGGTCTCCAGGCGGTCGATGTCGCCCACATCGAGATCGAGCGCAACACCATCACCTCCCTGATCGGGCCCAATGGCGCCGGCAAGACCACCTTGTTCAACCTGCTCACCGGATTCGACAGGGTCGACGGGGGGCACTGGCACCTCAACGGCGGCGCCCTCGTCGGGATCCCCGCCCACCAGGTGGCCCGCAAGGGGATGGTGCGCACCTTCCAGCTCACCCGTTCTCTCGCCCGCCTCACCGTGATGGAGAACATGCTCTTCGCCGCCAAGGACCAGCGGGGCGAGTCGCTCGTCGGAGCGTTGTTCGGAGGCTGGCGACACACCGAGGACGACAACGAGCGACGCGCCGCGGAGCTGCTGGAGCGCTTCGACCTCGGTCACATGGCACACGAGTTCGCCGGGAGCCTCTCCGGGGGACAGCGCAAGTTGCTGGAGATGGCCCGGGCGCTGATGGTCGACCCCGAGATCATCATGCTCGACGAGCCGATGGCCGGCGTGAACCCCGCCCTGACCCAGTCGTTGCTGCGCCACATCACCGGACTACGCGACTCGGGCAAGACGGTCGTATTCATCGAGCACGACATGGACGTCGTGCAGGAGATCAGCGACTGGGTGATCGTGCTCAGCGAGGGCCGCGTCATCGCGGAGGGACCGCCGGATTCGATCGCCCGCAACCCGGACGTCGTCGACGCCTATCTCGGCACCCACCACGGGGAGGTGCCGTGACCACCCCGCCCGATGCACGACCGGCCATCCTGGTCGCCGAGGACGTCATCGCAGGCTAC
>JASFUV010000172.1:0-4046 GCA_050050155.1 Acidimicrobiia bacterium
ACTGCCGGAAGAAGCTGCGGTACTGCCGCCATGGCCCCCGCGTCATTGCGATGCACCCCTTCGCCTGCGGTCGATGGAGCGCTTCAATGCACGCAGGTACTCGGCGTGCTGATCGGGGCGCGTCACCCGGCCGCTGTTGGATCCGTGGAGCCGACGGTAGACGACGGCGGTGGTGACGGGTGCCATCTCGAGGCTGGCGTCACGGGCGCGAAGCTGCCAGTCGAGATCGCCGCCGGCCGTGGTGGAGCCGCCGAATCCTCCGATCCGGTCGGCCACCTCGCGGCGGAAGAGCAGCGTCGAGGGGAGGGGCGCAGGGTGGCGGCCGGGGCGGGCGGTCAGCCCGGCCCGCTCGGCGGGGGTGAGATCGGGGGAGATGAACTCCTCGACGAGGCAAGAGGCGATGTCGAGGGTGGGGGAGGCGGCGAACGCGGCGAGCTGGTGGCGCAGCTTGCCCTCGCCCCACAGATCGTCGGCGTCGAGGAAGGCGATCCAGGAGCACCCGGCGGCGGCGATGCCCCGGTTGCGGGCGGCGCCCACCCCGGCGTGCTCCTGGCGGATGAGCCGGACACGCTCATGTCGCGCCGCCACCGCGGCCGAATCGTCCTCGGAGCCGTCGTCGACCACGATCACCTCCACCGGCGGATCGGCGCCGATGCTGTCGATGGCTTCGGCCAGGTAGCGGGCCCCGTTGTAGACGGGGATGACGACGGTGACGGAGGGCGTCACGAGGGCGCTCCGGCGTGGAGCAGGCCGGTGACGGTGGCGGCGACCGTGTCGGGCGTGCCGAGCTCGAGGTGGAAGGCGGGCACTCGGCGGGCCAGGTCCGCCATGAAGCGGAGGGCGGGGCGGCCCGCCCCGGGGAGCTGGAACACGGTGGTGGGGGCGAGGGCAAGCAGCGCTTCCGCGGGTGACGCGGGCCGGAGGCGGGAGGGGCCGTCCCCGACGTGGGGGAGCACGATGGCGTCGAGCCGGAGCCGGGGCACGACCCGGCCCGGGAGGGCGTCGTGCAGCAGCACGACGTGCTTGGAGACGTCGGGGTCGTCGTTGATCACCCACGGGGCCAGATGCGGGAGGAGAGCGAGGGAGGCATCATCGAGTTTCGCCGAGTTGTAGGCGGCGTGGACGTCGCCGTCGGCTCCGATCACGACGTAGTCGTCGCCGGCGAATTGGAGACCGGCATCGGCGCACAGCACGGCCGTGGTGGACTTGCCCGATCCGCCGGCGCCGGCGATGAGCACGCCATGGCCGTCGATCCCCACCCCTGCGCCGTGGACGAACTGCCCGCCGGTGGCGGCGATGAACCAGGGGAGGATGGTGCGGAGCGGGGCGGCCTGCATCCAGCCGGGCACCGTGGCGGGGGATGCGACCCAGAACACGGCCCGGCCGGTGTCGCGGTCGAGGACGCTGAGCGCTCCGGGGTCGAACCGGTAGGCGATCGAGATGGCGTCGGTGTCGGGGCCGCGGATCTCGCCCCCGTCGGGGTAGGCGGAGCGATCCCAGGGTGGGGTCGGGAGCGGGACGGCGGTGGAGTCGCTGTCCCACAGCCGGATCTGGAGGGCTGCGGCGCCCCGCGGCTCGGTGGTGAGGTGGGCGAGGGCGGGCAGGAGGAGCGGCTCGAGCCCGGGGGAGAAGGCGAGGTCGATGCGGTGGCCGGCGAGGGCGATCGTGTGCCTGCGGGTGGCGCCGGTCCCGGCATCCCACAGCGCGGCGACGAACGCGTCCGCACCGGGCAGGTCGCGCCGCTGAGCGTCGGCGTGCATCGTGCGGTTCCGATCAGTCGTGATCCGCCGGCCGGTGGGGCCATCCGGTCTCGGCGACGTCGTGGATCGGGTCGAGCAGGAGCATCTCCTGCATGTCGTCGAACCGGGACAGGGTCGGCGGGGCGTACGCGGTGGCGTCTGCCGGCGGGGGCGTGTCGGGTGGGGCGCTCGCCGGGGCCGGGTCGCCTGCGGCGACGAGGTGCTCGGTGATCAGGTCCTCCAGCCACCGGTCGAGGTCCTGGCGGAGGTCGCCGTCGGCGAGGCCGTGCGCCTCCCGGAGCCGCGCCTCGATGGCGGCCGGGGTGGTGCCGCGTTCGAGCAGCGGCCAGATCTCGGAACCGGCCCCTCCGAGCAGGTAGTAGGTGCCGGTGTCGAAGTTGATCAGCACGACGTCGCCGTCGATCACCTCGCCGATGACGGCAGGGGTGTTCACTCTGAGGGTCTGATCCTGGTCCATGATCCACACACCATCCCGAGGGCGGGCCCTCCGCCCCAGTATTGTCCACGCGCGGCCAAATGTAGCAGCGGCAGTGTGCCGCCCTTCCCTCTATCGGCCTACCAACCGGGAATCACAAGCGACATGCCGCGATCGATGGTCAGGGTGGTGCCGGTGATGCCGGCGGAGAGGTCGTCGTTGAGGAGGAACCACACCGCCTTGCCGACCTCGACGGGGTGGAGGGACACCTCGCCGAGGGGGGCGCCCCGGCTGTAGATCGGGCGGCCGCGCCGTCCCAGCGCGACGTGACCGGGCGCTACCGCGTTGACCCGGATGCCGGCGGGGGCGGCGTCGAGGGCGAGTTCCCTCATCGCCATCGTGAGCGCCGCCTTGGTGGTGCTGTATCCCGGCTGGCGGCGCAGGATCTCGTGGTGGATCGAGGTGATGAACACGATCGACGCCGGGGTCTCCCGCTCCCGGAACCGTGCCAGGGCATCGCGGGTGAGGGTGAGAGGTCCCAGCACATTGGTCTCGTAGACGGTGCGCATGGTGTCGGGGTCGAGATCGGCGGGCTCGCGCGGGTACGGGTCGATGCCGACGTTGTTGACGAGGCCGTCGAGGGGAGGGTCGAGCCCATCGAGCAGCGCGGCGATGGCGTCGGGGTCGCGCACGTCGGAGACGGTCCCGGTCACCCGCCCTGCAGCCTGCGCCTCGTCGGCGACGAGCCGGTCGAGGGCGTCCTGGTCCAGGTCGGTGACGGTGACGGCCGCCCCCGCTTCCGCCAGCACCCGGACGATGCCGCGACCGAGCACCCCGGCGCCTCCGGTGACGAGGATGTGGCGTCCCTGGAGGGTCCCGGCGATGCCGGCGAGCTGGTGGGGGCGGCGGCGCAGGAATCCCATACCGGACGGAGCCTAGGAGATCGCCGCCGCCCGGTGGGCAGCGACCTCAGCCGGTGGCGGCGATCACGGCCGGAACGGCGGCGACGGTGACCGGGCCGCCACGGTGGGCGACGACGGCGGTGACGATGTGGATGCCCGGCGGGAGGGGCGCCGGCGGCACCCAACTGAGCGAGACCGTCCCGTCGCCCTCCCGTTCGTCGACCGCGACCACGTCGCCGTCGAGGAGGAGGAGGTTGACGCCGTCTCCCGTTCCGGTCCATTCGACGGGGCCGGAGGAGGAGAAGAAGGCGCTCGATTCGGGGCGGGGCTCCGTCACCACGTCCGGGTCTGGGGCGTACCACTCGAGTTTCCATGCGCCGTCCTCGAACACCGTGGCGAAGACCGTCGAGGAGGTCTCGACGATGCCCTCGACGGTGCGGGTGCCGTGGAGGGTGACGATGGCCGCCGGGGGGGCGCCGATGTCGACGGCGATGGCGCGCATGGTGGGATCGGCCCGGTACCAGGACCCGAAGCCTTCCTCCATCTCCGCTGCGATCGCGTCCCATGCGGTCCGTCCGACCGCGTCGCGGGAGGAGGCGCTGAGCAGGTTCCACGCCGCGGTGGCGTCACCCGATGCGATGGCCCGGAGCCACCCGTCGACGGTGTCGATGGCGCCGTCGACGGGGAGGTCGGCCGGCTTCGGGGCGGTGGTGGTGGTCGTGGTCGCCGTGGTCGTGGTGGTCACGTCGGCGGGAGTGCCGGTGATGGGTCCTTGATCGCGTGGCCCGATGGCCGCGGCCGCAATCACGCCGGCGGTGGCGACGGCGGCGACCGCGGCGGTGGTGGCGAGGCCGAGCTGGATGCGGTGGAGGCGGCGAGCGCGGCGGACACGGGGCTGGAGCCGTTCCCACACGCCGGCGTCGTCGACCGGCGGAGCGGCGGCGTCGAGAGCACGTGTGAGCTGGTCGT
>JASFUV010000173.1:0-4030 GCA_050050155.1 Acidimicrobiia bacterium
GAAACGGTCGCCGGCGGCGGCGCAGCTCGGGGAGATGAGGTCCCAGAGCAGGAAGTTGTGGACCATGCCGGGCTCGCGGCGCGCCATCACGTCGACCCCGGCGGCACGGAGCCGGTCGGCGAACGCATCGCCCTGGTCGCGCAGCGGATCGAGTTCGCAGGTGACGACGATCGCAGGTGGGAATCCCGCCAGGTCCTTGACGTGGAGGGGGCTGACGGCGGGGTTGGACCACCGGGCGCGGTCGGGCACCCATTGCAGGTTGAACCACTCGATGTCGGCAGGCTCGAGACCGAAGCCGTGGGCGTTGCTGACCATCGAACCGCCGGCGGCGGCGAGGTCGGTGTTGGGGAAGGCAAGGGCGACGAAATCTGGGGTGACGGCGTCGTTCCTGGTGCGGAGTGCGGCCAGTTCGGCCAGGGCGCCCCCGGCACTGTCGCCGGCGAGGGCGATCACCTGGGGGCGGAAGCCGAGTTCGTCGGGTCGGCCGGCGGCCCATGCGAAGGCGGCGACGGTGTCGTCGACCGCGGCGGGTGCCGGGTGCTCGGGCGCCAGCCGGTAGTCGACCGCCAGGACTCGAACACCTGCCCGGGCTGCGAGCCGCCGGCAGGCCCGATCGTGGGTCTCCACGCTGCCGATGGTCCAGCCGCCTCCGTGCAGGTAGACGACGAGGGCGTCGAGGGCGCCGTCGGGGTGGTAGAGCCGGGCGGGGAGGCGCCCTTCGATCTCGGTGTCACGGGTTGGCATGCCGGGTCCGGTCGGCCGCTGCGACGATCGTTCCTCGGTCATGCGCCGCATCTCGGCGACGTCTCCGCCGGCGGTCATCGACGGGAACGCGGCGAGACCGCGCATGAAGTCGGCCAGCTCCTGGTCGGCGAACGGTTCCGGCCCGCGACCGGCGGTCTCGGCGTCGTGCGGTGCTGGATCTGTCATCGGTGCACCTCCTCCACGGTGATCGATCGGATCGACAGGGAGATGGTACGCCGCGTGTGTGACGCGATTCCCGGCGTGGGTGAGCACTACTGCGGGCCCGCGGGGTGGCGTCGCGACCCGTCGTCACTCGAGTCGGAACTTCGGCAGGAGCCGGTCGAGCCATCTCGGCAGCCACCAGTTGGCGTTGCCCGCGATCCGCATCGTGGCGGGAACGATGAGTAGCCGGATCAGCGTGGCGTCGAGCACGACCGCCGCCGAGAGGGCGAGGCCGAACTGTTTGAGCTCGAGCACGTTGGCGATCATGAACGACCCGAAGACGGCCGCCATGATGGTGGCGGCCGCTGCGATGGGCCGGGCCGTGTGGGCGAGCCCGTTGGCGACTGCGTGCCGGTTGTCGTGGGTGCGTTCCCACTCCTCGCCCATGCGGCGCACGAGGAAGACCTCGTAGTCCATCGACAGTCCGAAGAGGACCGCGAACACGATCACCGGCAGGTACACCTGGATGTACCCGGGACTGACGAATCCCAGAAGCCCGGATCCGTGCCCATCCTGGAATACCCACGTGACGAGCCCGAACGAGGCACCGGTCGCCAGCAGATTCATGAGTACCGCCTTGGCGGGCAACAAGATGCTGCGGAACACGACCAGCAGGTACAGGAACGACAGGGTGAGCACGATCGCGACGACGATGGGCAGCTTGGTGCGCACCTCGGCGGACAGGTCGACGAACTGCGCCGTCATGCCGCCCACCAGAACCTGCGGGCTCCCGGCCTGGCTGGTCGCCTGCGGGACCGTGGTGTCGCGGAGATCCTGGACGAGGTGGATGACGTTCTCCGAGTCGACGGCGTCGACGGGCACCACCGAGATCAGCGTCCGGTCGGAGCCGTTCGCGACGTTGAGGAGCTGGCCGATGTCGGGGATCTGGGAGGCCTGGCTCAGCGCGCCCGCCACTTGCGCCGGCGTGGTGATGCCGGAACCGGCGAACACCGAGCTCAGGGACACGACGGAGGCGACCCGGCTGTCGGCCGAGATGGTCTGGGTCAACTGCTGAACCGTCGCCAGGTCCTGTTCGTCGAGCGGTCCCGAGCCGGGGTGGGACACCAGGATCTCGATGGGCGCCATGGCGCCCGGGCTGAACGACTCGGAGAGAATCGCCTGGGCCTTGCCGGAGTCCGTGTTGGCGAGGGAGGCGACACCGAGATCGATGCCGGTGGTGAGGTGGAACATCGGCAGTGCCATGATCACCAGCACCACCAGACCCGGGAGAGCGATCAGGGGTCTCGCCATGACGAGGTGGGCCCAGCGTGCCCAGCCACCCGGGTGAGCCATCGCGTCGACGCGTCGGGGGGGCGCGCCGAGCGACCCCGGCAGCGCGCCGCGACCCGTCGCGGGGCCGATGAGCCGGAGCAGCGCGGGGAGCAGGGTCCACGCCGCCAGAAGGGTGCAGATGACGGTGAGCACCGCACCGGTCGCCATCTCCTGGAAGCTGTGCGAGCGGACGACGAACAGCGAAAGGAGCGACGCCATGACGATGGCGCCGGAGAAGAGGACGGTGCGTCCGCTGCTGGCCAGCGAGGTCGCGATCGCCTCGGCAACGGCAGGGTCGCCGCGGCGGGTGCCCGCCGGCAGCTCTTCCCGGAACCGGGAGACGATGAACAAGGCGTAGTCGATGCCGATCCCGATGCTGAGCATGGTGACGAGCGAGAGCAGGAAGCTGTCGAAACCGGCGAGTGGCGTCAGCAGGGTGAGGACGCCGTAGAGGAGGAGGAGCCCGCCGAGCGCGCTGAACAGCGGGAGGAGCCCGGCGACCACGGTGCCGAGCGCCAGGATCAGGACGATGACGGCGATGGGAATGCCGATCGCTTCGGCGCGATCGATGTCGGCGATCTCGACCTCGAAGAGATCGTTGCTGATGGGGGAGATGCCGGTCAGGTAGCCCTCGACCCCCTGCGGAGGCGTGACGGTGGCGATGGCCTTGGTGAGATCGGATGCGCGGTTCGCCACCTGAACCGGGGTGCCCGACAGGCCGATGACGGCGACGGCGGCATGGCGGTCGGCCGACACCTGGCCCTGCGCGGTGGCGTCGAGCGGGCTGAGGACCGATACCACGCCCGGTTGGCCCTCCACCTTGGTCACCACCGCGTTGATGTAGTCGGCGTAGGCGGCATCGTCCACGGTGGTACCGGCCGACGAAAAGGCGACAACGTCCTGCTCGCTGCCGACCTCGCTGAAGTGCGTGCCGACGAGGGAAATGACCTGCTCCGAATCGGATCCCGGCACGCTGTAGGTGATGGGCGCAAGCTCCCGCTGGAGGACCGGATAGGCGGCGGCCGAGGCGACGAGCACCACTCCCCACACGGCCAGCACGGCCCGGTAGTGACGCGATACCCACAGCGCGAAGCGGTGGGGGAGGAATCCGGGCGCATCCGAGGGGATGGGCTCGGCGGGGCGGTGGCTGGGTTCGCCGGGCATCAGGTGGTCTCCGATCGAGAGTCGAGGAGTTGGGTGAGGGTGGCGCCGAGGGCCATGACGTCGACGTCGGGATCGAACGCGGCCTGGAGTCCGATGCCGTCGAGGGCACCGGCGACGACGGCGGCGAGACGCGGCGCGGAGAGGCCGGGGTCGAGGCGTCCGGCGGCCTGGTCGGCCTCGATGATCATGGCGAGTCCGGCGATGTAGGTGTGGAGGATCTCGCGCATCCGTTCGGCCAGCCAGGGGTCGCGAGTTGCCTGGCGGTTCGCCTCGAGGACGACGGCGAGGCGGTCCCGTACCACCGGGAGATCGCGGTAGGCGCCGAGGGTCGCCGTGATGGCGTCGGTGAGCCCGCCGGGTGCGGTCGAGAGCACCTCGATCGCGGCCGCGAAGAACTCGGTGGTCGTGACCATGGCGGCCTCACGCAGCAGCGCCTCCCGGCCTCGGAAGTGGTAGCTGACCGCGGCGTGGGGGACACCGGCGCGGGCTGCGATGGCGCGGGTGGTGACGCCGCCCCACCCCTCCTCCCCGATCAGCTCGGCGGCGGCGCGGGTGATGGCGGATCGAGTCACCTCGCCTCGCGCCGCGGCGGCGGCCCCCCGCCCCGTTCGCTTCAGGGGTCCATCTT
>JASFUV010000174.1:0-4020 GCA_050050155.1 Acidimicrobiia bacterium
AGCCGCAACGGGTGGGTGTCGCTCGGCGCCGTCGCCGCCGGGGCGGCGCTGTACGCCGTGATCACCCGGCGCAGCCACCGTGGCGCGGCATCGGATCCGGCGGCCGGAGAGCTCGACTGGCTGGAGCCGACCTGAGGACACCGGGACGCCCCTGACGCGCCGAGGCGGCGCCGGGCGCCGCCTCGGGCCTTGGGACGTGGAAAGCCGCTACATCGAGCCGTAGGTGCTCGACGGGGGTGTCGCCCCCGCTTCGCCTTCCTTCACCTTGGCGAAGATCTCGCCGATGGCGCCGACGGATCCGAGGATCCCGCTCGTCTCCATCGGGAGGAAGATCTTCGTCGCCTGGCCGTTGGCCACGTTGACGAGGGACTCCAGGTAGCGGATGGCGATGACGTCGGGGGTGGCGTCGCCGTTGTGGATGGCGGCGAACACCCGCTCGATCGCCTGGCCTTCGCCTTCGGCGACGGTCAGCTTCTGGAACTTCTCGGCCTCGGCGACCTGTTTGATCGCCTCGGCCTGGCCTTCCGCCTCGAGGATGCGCGACTGCTTGACGCCTTCGGCCTTGAGGATCTGCGACCGCTTCTCGCCCTCGGCTTCGGTGACGATCGCACGCCGGTCCCGCTCCGCCTTCATCTGGCGGTGCATGGCGTCCGTGACGTCCGCCGGCGGATCGATCCGCTGGATCTCGACCCGGACCACCTTGGTGCCCCAGACGTCGGTCGCCTCGTCGAGGATGTCCCGCAGCTGGGCGTTGATGGTCTCACGGGAGGTGAGGGCGTCGTCGAGGTCGAGGTCGCCGATGACGTTCCTCAGGTTCGTCTGCGCCAGCTTGGTGGCGGCGAGGACGAAGTTCTGCACGTTGTACACCAGTTTCACCGGATCGGTGGCCTGGTAGTACACGACGGCGTCGACCGTCACCACGACGTTGTCCTTCGTGATCACTTCCTGCGGCGGCACGTCGACCACGATCTCGCGCAGGTCGACCCGCCGGATGCGATCGATGAACGGCACGATCAGGTGCAGTCCCGGATCGAGTGTCTCCCGGTACTTCCCGAAACGTTCCACGAGCCCTTGCTCGTACTGTTTCACGATCTTGAGCCCGAGCGCGGCGTACACGACGACGAGCGCGACGAGCCCTCCGACTACACCTAGGGCAGCCATCGGTCTTCCTCCTTGGTTGGGTGGTCTTCCGGTTCGGTCTGAGACGTCATGAGGTGGGGGCGTCGCGTGGCTCAACCACGAGGCGGGCGCCGCGCACGTCGACGACTTTCACCTCGGTGCCGACCGCGATGGCCTCGTCGAGGTCGGTGGTGGCACGCCACTGCTCCGTCTCGAGCCGGACCCGGCCGGTCCCGGCGATCCGGTCGACCGCCTCGGTGACGGTGCCGGTGGCGTCGACGTAGCGGTTGGCGCCCACCGAGTGCTGTGGTTCCTTGTCGCGCCAGGCGAAGCGGCGCATGCCCCACAGGGCGGCGATCGAGGTCGCCAGGAACACCAGGAGCTGGAGCCAGACCTCGACGTTGAAGAAGGCGAGGACCGCGGCGGCCGCCGCCCCTATGGCGAACGGCAGCATGAACAAGCCGGCGGTGATCATCTCCCCGATGCCGAGGATGACGGCGGCTCCGAGCCACACCCATCGCCATGTCTCGATGTCGTTCACGGTTTCCTCCTTCGGTCCGACGGCGATCAAGATCACCACGACGACGACCAGTCCCAGCATCCAACCGTAGGCGGACCAGCGCTCTCGCCGGACCCGGGCCCGGCGTTCCTGGCGGCGCCAGGCGTCGGGGGCTGCCGGGCCGCGGAACTCGGCGGCCCACGATTCGGCGAAGGCGGCGAGGTCGGGGCCGACCACGGTCTCCGGGTTCTTGCCGGCGAGCTGGGCTTCACGCAGGTGGGATTCGAGTTCGATCTTCATCTCCGCGACCTGTTGCTGTGGGACCTTGGTCTCGACCCAGTAGCGACGGCAATCAGCGACGACCTCGTCGACGCTCATGCGCTCACCCACGTGCACCTCCATTCAGCACTTCCTCCACTCCGGCCGACAGACGCCGCCACTCGGTTGCCCATTCTGTGAGCTGCGACATCCCCGCCTTGGCAATCCGGTAGTACTTGCGGGGCGGTCCCCCGGTGGATTCGACGAAGTAGCCCTCGATGAATCCCCTCTTCTGGAGCCGGCTGAGCAGTGGGTAGATGCTTCCCTCGCTCACCAGGTGGAGTCCTCGGTGTTGCAGCTTGTCGACCATCTCGTATCCGTAGCTCGGTTCCTCCGCAATGACCGCCAGGAGGCACATGTCCAGGACGCCCTTCAGGAGTTGGGAGCTGTGATCCACGGCTTCGTCCTACCTTCGCAGAGTGCGCATGGGGTGTCGCTATCGTGCGTCGCCTGTTAGCTTGCGTTGCATATTACCTTGTCTAGCAATATATCACGCTCGGCCCCGACCGACAAGGGGAGTCACCTGGCCGGGAGCTGCTGCGTCGTCATCGCCGCCCCGCTCGAGGATCCGCGGACGACTCCCGAAAACGGGGCCGAATGCCCCTTTTGGACCGCCGGTCGCCGGGTAGGGTGAGGTCGAAGGCCATACGTCCCAATGGGGTTCGTCGCGACAGCGCCGTATGGGAAGGGTCGTGGGGTCGTGCACGCGTACGACGCGCCGGCGAGGAGTTGCCCCGATGCGTACCACCAGCAGATCCGAGAGCCGACACACGCGGTTGCTGAACCTCGCCGCCAAGCAGATGGAGTATGCCGAGTCGCTTGGATTCTCCCGGATCCGGATGGGCGCCGAGGGCTTCACCGGCGACAAGGCGACGATGCACGGAAAGTCGGTCGTCAACTTCGGCCACTGTTGCTATCTCGGCCTCAACACCGACGAGCGCCTGAAACAGGCGGCCATCGAGGCGGTGGGGCATTACGGGGTGTCCTACTCGTCCTCACCCGCCTACACCGCGGTCCCGCTGTACGCCGAGCTCGAGGAGCTGATGAGCCGGATCGTCGACGCCCACGTCGTGCTGCCCACGACGACCACACTGGGACATCTGGCTGCCCTCCCGGTGCTGGTGGCGCCGGACGACCCCGTGTTGATGGACGCCCAGGCCCACGCCTCGCTGCAGCTCGCCGCCGACGTGCTGCGGGGGAGGGGAAGTGAGGTCTCGTTGCTGCCCCACAACGACCTGCAGGCTCTGGAACGAGCCGTCTCCAAGGCGGCGGAAGCCCACGATCGGGTGTGGTACATCGCCGACGGGGTGTACTCGATGCACGGCGACACCGCCCCGGTGAAGGAGATCGGCGCGCTGCTCGACCGACACCCGGAGCTGCACGTCTACTACGACGACGCCCACGGCTTCGGCTGGCAGGGCTTGCACGGCCGGGGCCACGTGCTCAACGAGGCGCCCTTCCACCCCCGCACCGTCGTCTCGGCAGGCTTGTCGAAGTCGTTCGGCAGCGGCGGAGCGGTGCTGGCCTTCCCGGATCATGACGACGCCCGCCGTGTCCAGCTCTGCGGCACCACCCTCAACTTCTCGGGCCCGATCCATCAGGCGGTGCTGAACGCCGCCATCGCGTCGGCCCGCATCCACCTCTCACCCGAGCACGAGGAGCTGCAGGCCCGGATGCTCGCCCAGATCGAACTCACCAAGACCGAGCTGGTGCGACATCAGCTTCCGGTGCTGTCCGTCGAGAACACCCCGATCTGGTACGTGCGGCTCGGCGCCCCCGATCGGGTGGCGGAAGGGGCCCGTCGGGTGTTCGAAGACGGCTTCTACGTCAACGTGGCCTCCTATCCCGTGGCGTCGCTCAAACACGGGGGCCTGCGGTTCATGAACTCCCTGCAGCACAGCGACGACCAGATCCTCGGTTTGATCGACTCGCTGGCACGGCACGTTCCCGAGGTCATGGACGACGCCGGCGGAGACGTCGACCTGCGCTCCTACGAGTAGGAATCGAGAGATTCTCCCAAGGGACCCGTTCCACACGGATGCTTCACCCCGGCCCAGATGCGGCCGATAGCTGCAGAGATGCAG
>JASFUV010000175.1:0-4013 GCA_050050155.1 Acidimicrobiia bacterium
CGAGAGCGGATCCCACAGCAACTGGGCATCGATGTTGAATCCGGGGATCCACGAGAACAGCAGCACCCGGTGCGGCTCGCCTCCGCCGCCGAGGAAGCCGGCCGCCGCCACCGCCGCGATGAGGAACGAGGCGATCACCGTCGTCGACGCCACCCATCCCGCCACGGGCGCGCCGTGGTGACCGCCGAGGCGGCCGCCGAGGCGGCGACCGAAGAACAGCAGGCCGGCGGCGCCGAGCAGCGGCAGGGCGATCACGAGCCAGATGACGTCGGTCATACCGTCAGCCCCCCATCCCGGACAGCTCGTCGACGCTGGCGGTCGCTCTGCGCCGGAAGACGGTGACGATGATCGCCAGCCCGACGGTGACCTCGGCGGCTGCCACCACCATGACGAACAGCACCGCGAGTTGCCCGTCGAGCACGCCGAGCTCGTTGCCGGCGGCGACGAAGCTGAGATTGACGGCGTTGAGCATCAGCTCGATCGACATGAACATGACGAGGGCGTTACGGCGCAGCAGGAGCCCGGCGGCGCCGATGGTGAACAGCACCGCCCCCAGCGCCATGTACCAGCCGCCGGTGACCTCCATCAGCGCCCCTCCCCCTCGGTGTCGAAATCCTCGCCACCGGTGTCGTCGCGGTCGTCGCCGCCGAACTCGACGTGACGGGGCCGGCCGGTGTAGCGAGCCAGGGCGATCGTGCCCACCGCGGCGATCGTGAGCAACAGCACCGTCGACTGGAACGGCAGCATCCACGTACCGAAGAGCCGGTCGGAGACATCTTCGATGGTGCCGACCGCGGTGCCGGCGTTCCCGCCGCGGATCACCCACACGGCGCGTCCCGCCAGCAGCACGAGGGCCAGGAGCCCGGCGCCGAGGACGAGAACGACGGGCCGCTGGAACGGGATGGGTTCCTCGCGTCGCTCCGATGTGTCGACGCCGATGAGCATGATGACGAACAGGAACAGTGTCATGACGGCCCCGGCGTAGATGAGGACCTGCACCACCGCCACGAAGTGGGCCCCGTTGAGCACGTAGAACACCGCCACCGAGAACATCGTCACCAGCAGCCCCACCGCGGAGTGCACGGGGTTGCGCGCCACCACCAGGGTGACTGCGCCGGCGACGGCGGCGAGAGCGAAGACGGCGAACACGACGACCTCGGTCATGGCGCCCCGTCCTCCTCCGGCTCCCGTTCCCCGGACTCGGTGGGCTGCCGCTGGCCCTGCTCGGGCGGCAACACCCCGGCGGTCGCCGACGGCGTCCAGGAGGTGACGCCTTCGTAGGCGGCCCGTCCCGACGGAGAGGTGGCACGCAGCCATCCCGAGCCGAGCCGCAGCTCTTCGAGGTCGATGAGGGGGTTGGCAGGTTGCGGATGGTTGGGGACCCCGTCGGGCTGCACCAGCAGGTCGTCCTTGGTGTAGATGGCGTCGTCCCGGTTGGTGACCGACATCTCGAACAGGTGGGTCATCGTGATCGCCTCGGTGGGGCACGCCTCGACGCAGAGCCCGCAGAAGATGCAGCGCAGCATGTTGATGTCGTAGACGAACCCGAACCGCTCCCCCGGCGAGACCGGCTGATCCGGTGGGTTGTCGGCCCCGCGCACGTAGATGCACCGGGCCGGGCACACCCCGGCGCACAGCTCGCACCCGATGCACTTCTCCATCCCGTCGGGGTACCGGTTGAGGATGTGGCGTCCGTGGAAGCGCTGCGGCTTGACCCGCTTCCGCTTCGGGTACGGGGTGGTGACCCGCGGCTTGAACATCTGGCGGAACGTGGTGGCGAACCCTTGGAAGGGGCCGAGCAACTCCGAGAACCAACCCATCTGCTACCTCACGTCCATGGGAGGCCGAGACGCCGGTAGGCGACGGCCAGGGTCGACAGGGCGATCCACAGCAAGCTGGCGGGAATGAGCCGCTTCCATCCGAAACTCATGAGCTGGTCGTACCGCATGCGGGGCAGCGTGGCCCGCACCCAGATGAACACGAAGATGAGCAGGAACGTCTTGAGGAAGAACCACGCGATCGGGAACACCCAGGCGATCGCCGCCGGAGCGCCGAAGTCGGGACCATGCCAGCCGCCGAGGAAGAGGGTGACGGTGATCGCCGAGATGTTGAAGATGTTGATGTACTCGGAGAGGAAGAACATCGCGAACCGGAACCCGGAGTACTCGGTGTGGTACCCGCCCACCAGCTCGTTCTCGGCTTCGACCAGGTCGAAGGGGGCCCGGTTGGTCTCGGCGATCCCCGCGATGAAGAAGATCACGAACGACGGCAGCAGCACGATGTTCCACACTCCGAGGAACCCGAGGAAGTCGCCAGCCTGCGCTTCGACGATGCCGGTGAGGGACGCGGTGCGGGTGAAGAGGATGACGGGCACCAGCGCCAGGCCCATCGCCGCCTCGTAGGAGATCATCTGGGCACTGGCCCGGACCGCCCCCAGCAGCGGGTACTTGGAGCCGGAGGACCACCCGGCGAGCACGACCGCGTACACCGCCATCGACGACAGGGACAGGATGTAGAGGACCCCCACGTTGAGGTCGGTGCCGGAGAGCTCGATGAGGCGATCCCCGATGTGGAAGGGCCGGCCGATCGGGATGACGAGGAAGATGAGCAGCGCCGGCACCAGGGCCGCGATCGGAGCCGCGAGGTAGATGGCGAACTCGACCTTGCGGGGCGTCACCGCCTCCTTCACCAGCAGCTTGACGCCGTCGGCGACGGTCTGGAGGATGCCCCACGGCCCGGCCCGGTAGGGGCCGATCCGGTTCTGCATGTCGGCGACGATCTTGCGCTCGATCCACACCAGGAAGATGGTGACGGTGAGCAACATGGCGAACACGGCCACCGCCTTGATCGCCGCCTCGAGGAACACCTCCCACCCGGTGAGCATCAGGCGCCACCTCCCACCGGGGTCACGGTGACGACCGGCGTCGCCCCCAGCCCGGCGGTGCTCGCCAGGTTGGCAGGCACGTAGACGGTCCCCGGCACCAGTCCGGCGTCGATGCCGAGGGGCAGGTCGATCGTGCCCCGCTCCCCCGCCACGGTGACGGTCGCCCCGGGATGGAGCGACGCGGCGGCGGCGTCGGCGGGATGCAGGTAGGCGCGGCCTTCGGGGGCGAGGGCCGCCAGCGACGGGCTCATTCTCGTCAGGACCCCGTCGTCGTAGAGCACCCGGGCGAGGTGGAGGCCCCATCCGTCGGCGACGGGGGCCAGACCGGGATCGACCGGGATGTAGGCGAGTGGCTGGTGACCGCCGGCGGTGGGGAGCACGACGCCTTCCCGGCCGCCGCCCCAGTCGAGGAGATCCCAGGTGACGCCGGCGTAGGCGGGGGCGACCTCCCGAATCTCCGCCAGGAGGGCCTCGGCGGAAGTGGCGCCGAGTACGCCGCCCATGCGGGCGGAGAGGTCGTCGAGCGCGGACCAGACCACCCTGCTCTGGCCGGGTCCGGGCAGGAGCCGGTTCACCTTCTGGACGCGACCTTCGAGGTTGGTGACGGTGCCTTCGACCTCACCGAATCCCTCGACCGGCAGTACGACGTCGGCGAGGGCGGCGGAGTCGCTGAGGAACAGGTCGAAGGCGACCACGAACTCGGCCCGTTCCAGCGCGGCGCGGGCGAGGCCGGGGTCGGGGTGGTCGCGAACCGGGTCGGCGCCGAGCATGACGAGGGCGCGCAGCTCCCCGTCCGCCAACCCCTCCAGGATCGCGGTGGCGTCGCGCCCGATCCCTTCGGGGAGGGGCCCCCAGTGCGCTTCGAGATGCTGGCGCCCCTCGGCCCCGACCGCCGACACCCTGCCCGGCAGCAGGGTGGGGGCGAGCCCCATGTCGAGGGCGCCGAAGATGTTGCCGCGCCGGGCGAGCGGCATGATCGTCGCCCCGGGCAGATCGCGGGCGGCGGCGGCGACCGCTTCGGCGAGACGGGGATCCTCCGCCAGTCCGGTGCGACCCACGATCGCAACGACCGGGCCTTCCTTGAGGGCTCGGCGGGCCGGCGCGACGTCCTTGGCCGCCCGTCCCTTGG
>JASFUV010000176.1:0-4002 GCA_050050155.1 Acidimicrobiia bacterium
GGATCGATCGCGCCGCCGCTGTGGAGCAGGCTCATGACGCCGAGGACGATCAGCATCGTTGCCAGCGTGTACCGGCCCAATCGTGAACGGCGGCGCCGCGGGCGGACCGGTCTCGGTTCTCCGCCCGGCGCCGGGACCGGGGGCGGCGGGGGTGGGGCGCCCTCGTCGTCCCCCATGTCGGGCGAACCGATCTCGCCGTCTTGGTGGTCGGTGGCGGCCTCGCCATCGTCGACGGCCGGCGCCGGGGGAAGGTCGACGGTGTCGACGCTGCCGGCGCCCGCCGCGGCAACGGCGCCGCCGGAAAGGGCGGCGCCGGTGACGTCCGGGTCGATACCGACGTCGGGCGAGACGGAAGGAGATCCGGGCTCCGAGACCGCCGGCTCCAGTGGGGCCGCGGTGTCGGTGCCCGGCCGGGGCTTCCTGCCCGGAGGATCGGGGAGGTCGCCCCGGTAGAGCAGCACGCCGACGAGGACGAGAGCGGCCGCCCACAGCAACCCGGGCCGCACGAAATCGAACCCGGCGAGGACGATCACCGCCGCGACGACGATGAGACCCAAACCGAGCCAGCTGCGGGCTCCCTCCAGCTCACGGACCCGGGCTGCCGCCATGGAGTGCTCCTCCCCTTCCTCGGGCAGCCCGAGCCACCCGAGCAGGTAGAGCAGCACCCCGGCGCCGCCGAAGAGCGACGTGACGACGAACCCGAGGCGGACCCAGCCGACCCCGACGTCGTAGTGCTTGGCGATCCCGGCGGCGACGCCGGCGACGACACGGTCGTCGCGGGCGCGCTCCAGGCGTCGCTGCGACGTGTCCGGCGGACGGTATGTGGTGGTGGTGTCGTTCATCATGAAGCCAGCATGCGCCCAGGCGATTCCCAAGGGTATCGGGGATCACCCGGCCGCGACCCTGAGATGGGGATCCGGGCCTCAGGGTGACCCCCGGTTGTCGCCACAGACGCGGTGTGACAACATCATCGTGGTCACCCAATCGCACCAGTGGGAGCCCGTCATCGCCACCGGCACCAACCTCCAGACGGGAGCGATCTCGGCGATGCGCCGCATCGACTCCCTCCTCTACCGCACCGCCGACGATCGCGTCATCAGCGGCCTTGCCGGGGGGATCGCCCACCGGCTCGGGGTGCGCACCACGTACGTCCGAGCCGCCTTCATCGTCCTCGCCTTCGCCGGCGGGATCGGCATCGCCCTCTACCTCGCCGGATGGGCGCTCACCGTCGACCGGCTCGAGGAGGTCGGGCCCCGAGTCTCCGCCGACCGCCGCCAGCTCGCCGGGCTCGCTCTCGTCTTCGTCGGCATGCTCGTGTTCCTCCGCACCGTGGGCATCTGGTTCGGCGACAGCCTGATGTGGGCGGTGGCGCTGGTGTCCTTCGGCACCGCAGCCATGTGGGACCGCCCGGGGGCGGACGGACCGGGGGGCCTCGGCGCCGCCATCACCGACTCCAACCCGGGACGGCTCCGCATCGCCATCGGCGCCTTGGTGATGGTCGCCGGGCTGGCAACGCTCATCGGCAACCTCGGGACCGTGTCCGATCTCGGGCCGGCGATCGTCGCCGCCGCCCTCACCGCCGCCGGGTTCATGCTCGTCTTCGGGCCATGGGTACTCGGCCTGGTCCGGGACCTGGGCAAGGAGCGGCTCGATCGGGTCCGATCCCAGGAGCGGGCCGAGATGGCCGCCCACCTCCACGACTCGGTGCTGCAGACCCTCGCCCTCATCCAGCGCAGCGACGATCCTCGCCAGATGGTGACCCTGGCCCGGGGCCAGGAGCGGGAGCTGCGCGGGTGGCTCTACGGGCCCCGCAACGACGACGATGACGACCGGGTCGGGACGGTGATCGAGCAACTCGCCGCCCGCATCGAGCAGGATCACCGGGTCCCGGTCGAGGTGGTGCGGGTTGGTGACGCCCCCCTCGACGCCCGCACCCGGGCGCTGGCCGCCGCCACCGGCGAGGCGATCGCCAATGCCGCCCGCCATTCCGGTGCCGAACGGGTCTCGGTGTTCATGGAGGTCGAGCCGCGGGTGATCGAGGTCTACGTGACCGACCAGGGCGACGGGTTCGACCCGTCCCAAGTCCCCGAGGACCGCCGCGGCATCAGGGATTCCATCATGGGCCGGATGCAGCGCCACGGCGGGACGGCCGATATCGTGAGCCATCCCGGAGAGGGGACCGAAGTGCGCCTCACCCTGCCGAGGGAGGCACCATGAGCATCAGCGTCTTCCTGGTCGACGATCACGAGCTGTTCCTCACCGGCGTCCGCACCGAGCTCGAAGAGCACTACGAGGTGTGCGGCTGGTCCGGCGAGGTCGACGATGCGGTGGCGGCGATCCGCCGTCTCACCCCCGACGTCGTGCTCATCGACGTCCACATGCCGGGCGGCGGGGGGCTCGCCGTCATCCGCAACGTGTTGGAGACGCATCCCACGACCCGGTTCCTCGCCCTCTCCGTGTCCGACGACCCCGAGGACGTCATCGCCATGATCCGCGCCGGGGCGCGCGGCTACGTCACCAAGACGATCTCGCCCGCCGAGCTGGTCGCCGCGGTGGAGCGGGTCGCCGAGGGCGACGCCGTGTTCTCGCCCCGCCTCGCCGGGTTCGTGCTCGACGCCTTCGGGCAGACCATCCCGGTGCCATCCGATCCCGAACTCGATCAGCTGACCCCGCGCGAGCGGGAGGTGCTGCGCCAGATCGCCCGCGGCTACGCCTACAAGCAGGTGGCGCGGCGGCTCTCCATCTCGATCAAGACGGTCGAGACCCACGTCTCGTCGGTGCTGCGCAAGCTGCAGCTCTCCAGCAGGCACGAGCTGGCACGGTGGGCCAGCGACCGGCGCATCGTGTGACTGGCCAGGGCTAGTCATATCGGGTGTCTCGACAAGGGTGCTGTGGAAACGCGGCCCGATATGCCGATATCGCGGACATGGAAGGCAACGGTTTCCCCCTCAAGATGCGGCTGGTCGCACCCGTCGTTGCCATCGCAGTGGTCGCCGTCACCACCGTGCTGGTGGTGGCCACCGCACTGCAGGCGTGGAACGCCGCCTCGACCACTTCGGACCGCATCGCGATCACCGCCCGCCTCCTCGTCACCTTCCTCATCCCGGTCGCCGCCATCACCGGCTACCGGATCATCGTCCGTCAGCAGAACCGCCACGCACACCGCTCCCTCGAGACCAAGCTGGAGGCGGAGCGGGAGTTGAGCAAGGCGAAGGATGCCCTCATCACAGGAATCTCCGGGGAGTTGCGGTCCCCCCTCACCACGATCCTCGGGTTCAGCGAGCTGCTGGTCGAGCGTGGCATCGTCGATCCCTCCGAGGCGATGGAGCTGGTCGAGCTCATCAATCAGGATTCCGTGGAGCTGGCGCGCATGGTCGAGGACCTGGTGGTGGCGAGCTGGCTCGACGAGGAGTCGCTCACGTACGAGCCGGAGACGGTGGACATCATCGAAGCGCTCGAGGAGGCGGCGGCTCCGATCCGGCGCGCCGGCAGGACGGTCAACGTGCGGGGCCGCAAGGTGACAGTGTGGGCCGACCCGATCCGGGTCCGTCAGATCGCCCGCAATCTGCTGTCCAACGCGCTCAACCATGGCGGCCCTTGCATCGAGATCGCGGTGGCTGCGCAGGACGATGACGTACTGTGCACCTTCGCCGACGACGGCCCCGGCCTCCCCGCCGAGACCGAAGCCGGTTTGTGGGAGCGTCCGGAGCGCGACGGGCGCCCAGTGCTGCTCACCGGGACCAAGGGGATGGGCTTGGCGATCGCCAAGGCGCTCGCGATGGGGATGGGCGGTGATCTCGGCTACGGCCGCACCTTGGGTTGGACCAGCTTCCTGCTGCGGCTCCCGCGGGTGGACACGGCCGGGGGGACGGACCTGGCAGAGGCGATGCCCGAGCCCGGGGAGTGGGAGCCGGGCCGTGATCCGGCCGATGCCCTCGCCGACGGTCTGCCCGCCTCGCGGGCAAATCACCTGCGTGCGCTGAAACGGGCATTCGCCGTCGC
>JASFUV010000177.1:0-3995 GCA_050050155.1 Acidimicrobiia bacterium
CGTTGATGATGAACGTGCCGTTCGACGTCATCATCGGGAAGTCACCGAGAAAGACCTGCTGCTCCTTGATCTCACCGGTCTCGCGGTTGAGGAAGCGGGCGGTGACGAAGAGCGGGCGCGAGAAGTTGGCGTCCTGCTCCTTGGCCTCGTCGATGGTGAGCGGCGGATCGCCGAAGCGGTGGTCGGTCAGCTCGAGGGCGAGGTTGCCGGTGAAGTCCTCGATCGGCGACACCTCGGAGAAGATCTGGCGGAGCCCGTGCTCGAGGAACCAGGAGAACGAGTCGTGCTGAACGGAGAGGAGATCGGAGAGAGGTTGGACCTCAGGGATCTTGGCGAACGAGAGACGGGGGGTGCGCGCACGAGGCAACGGCGATCCTCCTCTGGTCAAGGCGGGCGTGGCAGAGCGGCCGGCGATCGAATGTGGGCAGGTTGGACGGTGGGCGAGCGTGGATCAGAGCGGATTTGGACGACAGAAAGACCAGGATAGCACACGGCTACCCCGGCTCTGCCACACGAGAGTCGTGAAATACGTCTTCAACTGACCCTGCGAACATACAACGAGCCGGCTGCGGGTGTCAAGGTTCGGCGACCCTCCACTCCGACCCATCACAGGCCCCCTCGCCGGTCGTTCGCCTCCCCGATCGCGCCGCAGGGACCGCCCGCGGGCGGTCCCTGCCGATCGATGTGGTCTGCTGCTACTTGAGTTCGACGGAGGCGCCGGCCTCTTCGAGTTCGGCCTTCGCCTTCTCCGCGGTCTCCTTGTCGACGGCCTCGAGCACCTTGCCCGGCGCCTGATCGACGACGTCCTTCGCCTCCTTGAGGCCGAGGCTGGTGAGCGCCCGCACCACCCGGATCACCTGGATCTTGGCGGAGCCGGCGGCGGTGAGCACGACATCGAACTCGTCCTGCTCCTCTTCGGCGGCGGCGGCCGCCTCGCCTCCGGCGGGGGCCGCGATCGCCATCGGCGCAGCGGCGGTGACGTCGAACTTCTCTTCGAACGCCTTGAGGAACTCGGACAGCTCGAGCACGGACATCTCTTCGAAGACGCCCAGGAGCTCCTCGGTGGTCATCTTGGCCATGGTCATTCCTCCTCGGCCTCTGCGGCCGGCTCATCATCGGATTCGGTGTCCTCGGCGGTGTCGGCGGCGTCCTCGGGAACGGTCTCGGGGGCCGCTGCCTCTTCCTCGTCGGCGAGGGCTTCGTCGGCGAGGGCTTCGTCGGCGAGGGATTCGTCGGCGGGGGCTTCGTCGGCCGCAGCCGCATCGGCGGACGCTTCTTCCGCCGTGGTCTCTTTCGCCGTGGTCTCCTCGGCGGGGCCTTCGTCGGCCGCAGCCTCATCGGCCTGCGCCGCGGCGCCGCTGGTGTCTCCGGCCTCTTCCTTCTTGTCGATGAGCTGCTGCATCATCGACGCCAGGTTGCGCGGCATCGCCGCCATCAGGCCGGCGAGCTTCGTCATCGGCGCCTTCATGGCACCGGCCATCTTGGCCAGCAGCACCTCACGCGGCTCGATGTCGGCCAGGTCGCTGATCCGCTCCGGGGTGAGGTACTCGCCTGCGAGGAGCCCGCCCTTGATCGAGAACGGCTCGTGGTCGGTCGAGAACTTCTTGAGGACCCGGGCGGCGCCCACCGGATCTCCGTCGGCGAAGGCGAGGCCGGTCGGCCCCAGCAGCAACTCGTCGAGCGCCGCGATGTCGAGCTCGGCAGCGGCCCGCCGCGCCAGGGTCATCTTCACGACCTTGAACTCGGCCTCCGCGTCCCGCAGCCCGCGGCGCAACGATTGCTGCTCCTTCACCGACAGGCCGGCGTACTCGGCGAGGAACACGGCGCGCGCTCGCTCGAGGCGCTCCTTGATCTCGGCGACCGCCTGGACCTTCTCGGGTCGTGGCATCCGTCTCCTCCTGCTCGATCGTTGCTCCCCACCCTGCGGGGCCCACGAAACGACGTAGGCCCCCGGCGTCGAGTCGAACGCGGGAGCCCTTCGAGAAGAGCGACCTGCGCCGGCGTCACGATCGTGACTTACGCCCTGACGGGCACCTGCGGTCTCGGGCCGAGGTATGGGTTGTGCGAACGGGGATGGTACGGCCGCCCGCACCCGACGTCAAAGCCGGGCACGGCCCGACCCCGCTCGCGTAGAACGCCCGGGGATGCCGGGCGTTCTACACAAAGACGGGGGACCCGTGGTCCGGGAGAGCGGGTTTCGCTCTTTGAGGATTCGGGCAGACGGCGGGCCAGGAAGCCATCTACACGCACTACTCCGGATTTGGCCAGGGTAGGGGCCGGCCAAGTGGTGGAGCAGCCGAATTCCGCCCTCGGAACGGTGGTGGATCGTCCCTGCCACCGGCCTCGGGTTCCCCGTGTCTTGTTAGGGATGACTATCGCGGAACTTCTCGGCGATGTCCAGTGGGAAATCCCCCACCGACCGTCAGCGCATCTCCTTGACGAGCCCTTCGACGTGGGTCGGATCGATCCGGATCCCGGGGCCCATCGTCGACGACACCGCCACCTTGCGAATGAAACGACCCTTGGCCGCCGCCGGTCGCGCCCGCAGGATCTCGTCGGCGACGGCACCGAAGTTGTCGACCAACTGCTGGGCTTCGAACGACACCCGGCCGATCGGAACGTGCACGTTGCCGTAGCGGTCGTTGCGGTACTCGACCCGCCCCGCCTTGAACTCCGACACCGCCTTGGCCACGTCCTGGGTCACCGTTCCGCTCTTCGGGTTCGGCATCAGGCCCCGCGGGCCCAGGATCGGGCCGAGCTTGCCGACGACGGGCATCATGTCGGGGGTGGCGAGCACGACGTCGAAGTCGAGCGCCCGCCCGCCTGCGATCTCATCTGCCAGTTCCTGGCCGCCGACCACGTCGGCGCCGGCCGCCTCCGCATCCCGGGCGTTGTCGCTCTCGGCGAACACCGCCACTCGCACCGCCTTGCCGGTGCCGTGGGGGAGCCCCACGGTGCCACGCACGAGCTGGTCGGCCTTGCGGGCGTCGATCCCGAGCTGGAACACGGCGTCGACGCCCTCGTCGAACCCGGCGTAGGCCAAGGTCTTGACGAGGTCGACGGCGTCAGCCGGCCCGTAGAGGGCGAGCTTGTCGTAGCGCCGGGCCGCGTCGCGGGCCTTCTTGGACTTGCCTGCCATGGTGGTACCTCCTGTGGTTCGGACGGAGCCGCAGCTCCTCCCACGTACGTGCGGTCGCCGGCCGCAGACTCAGCCGGCGACCTCGATTCCCATCGACCGAGCCGTGCCTTCGACGATCTTCATCGCTGCCTCGATGTCGTTGGCGTTGAGGTCGGTCATCTTGGTCTCGGCGATGTGGCGCACCTGATCCCGGGTCACCGTCCCCACCTTCTCGCGGCGGGGCTCGGAGGCGCCCTTCTCGACCCGGGCCGCCTGGCGCAGCATCACGGCAGCCGGCGGGGTCTTGGTGACGAAGGTGAAGCTCCGGTCCTCATAGATCGACACCTCCACCGGGACGATGGTGCCGGTCTGGCTCGAGGTGGCGTCGTTGTATGCCTTGACGAAGTCCATGATGTTGACACCGTGCTGACCCAGCGCCGGACCCACCGGCGGCGCCGGGCTCGCCTGCCCGGCGGGGATCTGCAGCTTGAGCGTCGTCATCAGTCGCTTGCGGCCCATGTGGTTTCCCTCGCTTGACTCAGTACTTGAGGATCTGATCGAAGTTGAGTTCGACCGGGGTCTCCCGGCCGAAGATGTCGACGAGGACGCGAACCTTCGACTGATCGACGTTGATGTCCTCGATGACGCCGTTGAAGTCGGCGAAGGGGCCTTCGACGACCCGCACCGTCTCCCCGACCTCCCATGCCGGCTTGAACCGTGGCTCCTTCTTCTCCTCGTCGTCCTTACGGACCCCGAGGATGCGCTCGACCTCGCGCCGGGACAGCGGGCTCGGCTTCGAGCCGGACCCGACGAACCCGGTCACGCCCGGCGTGTTGCGCACCGCGTACCAGGAGTCGTCGTCCATGTAGAGGCGCAC